>WRDZ01000068.1 GCA_009779595.1 Alphaproteobacteria bacterium
ATCGCGATAACAACAGCCCAAAGCACTGTCTTGATAGTTTCTTTGAAAGACGATTTTTTCTTGGACTTTCCGGGTTTCTCGGTTAGCATTTTTCTTTCGCTTTTACGGGTTTTCATTATATGGATATAGCTATTATGTGCGAAATGTCCTTATAATTGGTTAACGGTTGGCCCCGCCGAATTTTTTAAGTTTATAGGCCGAAACCATCCACTCATTCTGTTCCACAGCAGTAAATCCCGCTTTTTCGGCAACGCGTAGTGACCAGGGATTGTTTGTGTATATCTCCAGGCAGACGCTTTTATAGCCGTTTTCAAAAGCGTTTTCCGTCACGGCATTCAATGCGGCCGGAGCAATCCCGCGGCGCCCGAAACGTTTGGCAACCCAATAAGCGGCTTTTATCATGCCGGTTTTCCTCGTTTCTCTGACGGCCATAATCGCTATCATTCCGGCAAGGTTTTCAGGGGCAACTCCCTTGTTGTCGAAAATCAGCCAGCGCAGGCTTCCGCCCGCGGTCCAGTTTTCGGTTTCGCTTGAAAACATGTCGGCCGCTTTTTCATAAGTGGTCAAATAGCGGATAGCTGCATAATGCTCCAGCTTTTCCGGGTCGTCTTTTTTTATCAGTCCGGCGAACGTACGGATATAGCCGCATGACCCGCAAGCACGCGCATATGCCCCGCAATGGCAAGGCCAATGCAGCATTATGCCGCTGTCTTCGCATTTTATGGTCTTGTCCAGCAAAATGCTGCCCATGAGCCCTTCTCCCTTCTTTAAATACCGCGCTATTATACCACAAAAACCCGGCCAAATCAATAATCTTTGCCAACGCTTTTGGGCTGGAAGCGAAATATTGCGGCAAAAAATCAATAAAAAAGTTGACAAATGACGGAAAGTATGATAAAATGTTTCTATTGCATGGTGTAAGTTTTGGGGTTTACAGCATATTCATAGGGGGGATTTATGGTGGAAAAAGGCCATAATCGCAAGGTTGAGTCGGCTTCGTCAAAAGATAAGAAACAGCAGGAAAGCAAAGCCGAAAACACGGAAAGCACATTCAAAACAAGTTTTATCGACGTATCAGATGATTGGGAAATGGTCCCCAAAGAATCCGGTGCGGGCGAGTTTGCGGCCGTTGCCGCGGCTGTTTCGTCCGAAGACGTGACAAAACTGCTGAAAAAGGGCGCGGACCGCGGCTATGTCACGGTTGACGAGCTTAACTCGGTCCTTACTCCGGACCCGGATACCGCCGACCGCGTGGACGAAATCGTAAGCATGCTTGCGGATTCGGGGATAAACCTGGTCGATAACGCCGACAAAGAGGCGATTTTATTCGACAGCGACGACGCCATTCCGGCCGATGTCGAGGTGCGCGCGGCGGAAACTCCGACGACCGAGGAAGCTCAAGAGCTGGTTTCCGTAAGCCACACAGACGACCCCGTGCGCATGTACCTGCGCGAAATGGGCGGGGTAGAGCTGCTGTCCCGCGAGGGCGAAGTCGCCATTGCCAAGCGCATCGAGGCCGGCCGCGACCTTATGATAGGCGGATTGTGCGAAAGCCCGCTTACCATGAAGGCAATCACTATATGGCACGACGCCTTGAACTCGGGCAACATGCTGCTGCGCGACATCATCGACCTTGACGCCACTTACGACGCGGACACTCTTGTGACATCGAAAGGCACCGACTTTTCGCCCGAAGACTTGAAACTGGTGGGCGAAGACGCGGCCAACGCTGAAAAGGACCGCAAAGAGGCCGAGGAAAAGGCCAAAATCCTTGCCGAAGAAGCCGCTGCCAAGGCAAAGGCCGAAGAGGGCAGGAAGAAAAAGCCGGCTGCCAAGCCAGAGCCTGAAGAAGATGACGACGACGATGATGATTTCGTCGACGAGGAAAGCGACGACGACGATGATGGGGAATACGAAGATTACGATGATGAGGATGAAGAGCAGCCAACCGAACAGATAGAAGAGGTGGACGAGGAAGAATACCGCCAGTCGCTTTCGCTGGTGCAGATGGAAAACTCGCTTATGCCGCAGGTTCTGGCCCAGTTGCAGGATATAACGGCTACGTATAAGAAGCTGAAGAAGATATTGGACAAGCGCATCGAAGCCAGCATAAAGGGCACTGCGCTGACCAAGGCTACCGAGGATTCTTACCAGAAAATCAAGGCCGAGCTGGTGTCAATGCTGGAAGGCCTGCAGTTCAACCCCTTCAGGATAGAGCAGCTTGTCGCCCAGCTGACCGACTATAACCGCCGTTTGATGGAGCTTGAGGGCCGCCTGCTGCGCATGGCCACGGACGCCAAGATAGACCGCAAGGACTTCCTGGCCGCGTACAAGGCCGCTGACTTCGACCCTAAATGGTATCTGAAAATGCCGGCCAGCAATAAAAAATGGCACGCCATGCTGGAAAAGAACAAAAAGGCTTTCCCCGAAACAATCGCCGCTGTCGAGGGCATGTGCGCTGAAATCGGCATGCCTCTGGGCGAGTTCCGCCGCATTGTCGCCATGGTCAAGAAGGGCGAGCAGGAAGCCAGCCGCGCAAAGAAGGAAATGATTGAAGCCAACCTGCGGCTGGTCATATCCATCGCCAAAAAATACACCAACCGCGGCCTGCAGTTCCTGGACCTGATACAGGAAGGCAACATCGGGCTGATGAAGGCAGTGGACAAGTTCGAATACCGGCGCGGCTACAAGTTTTCCACGTACGCCACTTGGTGGATACGCCAGGCCATCACGCGGTCCATCGCAGACCAGGCCAGGACTATCCGCATCCCGGTGCACATGATTGAAACCATCAACAAGATGGTGCGCACCAGCCGGCAGATGCTTGGCGAAATGGGGCGCGAACCGACTCCGGAAGAGATTTCGGCCCGCCTGCAAATGCCGCTTGACCGGGTGCGCAAGGTCCTGAAAATCGCCCGCGAGCCGGTCAGTCTGGAAAGCCCTGTGGGCGAAGAGGAAGACAGCCACCTTGGCGATTTCATCGCGGACGACAAGATTACCCCTCCGCTGGAGTCGGCCATACACAACAACCTGCGCGCAGCCAGCACGGCAGTGCTGTCGACCCTTACCCCAAGGGAAGAGCGTGTTCTGCGCATGCGGTTCGGCATAGGCATGAACACAGACCACACGCTGGAAGAAGTCGGCCAGCAGTTCAACGTCACGCGCGAACGCATACGCCAGATAGAGGCCAAGGCATTGCGCAAGCTCAAGCACCCCAGCCGCAGCCGCCGTTTGCGCAGCTTTTTGAACGACGCTTGATGGCAGTGAAAACCGCGTTCATATTTTATTAACGGTTTTTCCGATAGAATCCTATAAAGGAAAGATTTTTTTGTGGGGATTTGCAAATGACGGATATTGCGTCAATAAAAAAGGGCGAGCTTGCCCATGCGGACAAAGAGCAGGTTTTCGTCACCGTGTATATAGACGACCAGCTGTTCGGTATTCCGGTCGAAAAGGTTCAGGACATATTGATACCGTCGGGCATCGCGGATATCCCGCTTGCTCCCAATGAGATTGCGGGGGCCATAAACCTGCGCGGCCGCATAGTCACGGTTATCGACATACGCAAGCGCCTTGAGCTGCCTCCGTCCGAAAAAAGCGAAAACATGTGCACCACGGTCGAGTATGGCGAGGACCTTTACAGCCTGAAAGTCGACAACATCGGCGCGGTCATCACGCTGCCCCTTTCCAAGATAGAAGATGTCCCGGGCACTATGAACCCGCGTTGGCAGTCCATTTCAAAAGGGGTGGTCCAGCTTGAAAAAGAACTGATGCTGGTGCTCGACATAGACAGCCTGTTCAAGGAAAACAGCAAGAACCACAGCGCATAACATATTCGCTGTTTTACCGCTTCATGGCCGCAAAATGCGGTTATTCGGGCTGGTTGGCAAAATTGAATCTATTGACAGGTACGCTTGCCGCCGCGACAATAGTCGCGCTGTCCGTCGCCTTGCTGCCCGCAATACTGTCATAAGCGACATAGAAAACCGTAATCACAGCGGCAATATAAAGGAACCGGCTGATATGCCTTTTCCATAAGCCATAGTCTTCGCTGTGCCTGCGTACGCTTTTCATGTACCGATTATACGCAAATAAATGCTAATATATTGTTAACAAACGCTGCGCAAACAAAGGGCTAGCTTGCGAAATTCCTTATCCGAAGTATGGTGTTCGCGAACCCGTTGCGCCGGTTGGGCGAAATATACTCTGCCAGGCCCAGGATTTCCAGTATGTTCTGCAGGTCCATGCCAGCGACTTCCTGCCGGGTCTTGTCGTTCACGGCCAGCCATATTATGGCCAGCAGCCCTTTGACAATAAGCGCGTCGCTGTCCGCGTTCATGAATATCCGTCCGTCCTTTTCATACATCTGCACCCATACCTGCGAAATGCATCCGTCCACTTTGAAAGCGTCCTCGTGCGGCGCATGGGGCAACAGCTTGCCCAAATCGATTATGTGCTGGTACTTGTCTTCCCAGTCGTCCAGCAATTCCAAATCTGCCTTTAAGCGGTCCAGTTCCATCACATCAGGTCCAGCTGGTATCTGGCCTCGTCGCGCATCTTGTCAAGGCTCCACGGAGGGTCCCACACAAGGTTGACAATGACCGCGCCTCCCTTGGCCACGCTGGTGACGGCATCTTCGACC
>WRDZ01000069.1 GCA_009779595.1 Alphaproteobacteria bacterium
GGCAAGGTGATGGGTCAGCTTAAGGCCGAATATTCCGGCTGCATGGACCTAAGCGCGGTAGGCGGGATAATCAAGGCAAAGCTGGGCGGTTAAAAAGTGGCGCGCTTTACGGACGGATTTTTGGACCAGATACGCGCCAGGGTTTCGCTGCACGGGCTGGTGGGCAAATACGTAAAGCTTACCAAGCGCGGCAAGGATTATCTGGGGTTGTGCCCGTTCCACAGCGAAAAGACCCCGTCGTTCACGGTGAATGAAGACAAGGGGTTTTACCATTGCTTCGGCTGCCAGGCGCACGGCGACGTCATCCGTTTCATGATGGAGCGCGAACGCATGCCGTTCCCCGAGGCTGTGGAAAAGCTTGCCGCAATCGCCGGGCTGGAAATGCCGCGGGACGAATACCGCGCCAAAAGAGAGGACAAAGCCAAGCCCTCGTGGCATGACATCTTGGCGGCGGCCACCGGGTTTTTCCAGGAACAGCTGTCGGACATGCAGGGGGCGGACGGGCTGGGCTATCTTAAGCGGCGCGGGCTGTCCCCGGAAACCATCGCTAAATTCAGGCTGGGGTATGCGCCAAGCGGCAACCACATTGCCCGCGCTTTTCCGGCCAAGGGTTTT
The DNA here is from genome assembly GCA_009779595.1 of Alphaproteobacteria bacterium. Taxonomy (GTDB): domain Bacteria; phylum Pseudomonadota; class Alphaproteobacteria; order WRDZ01; family WRDZ01; genus WRDZ01. The sequence goes on from WRDZ01000069.1 coordinate 616, forward strand.
ACGATGGACGACCTGAGGGCCCTGGGGCTGGTCAAGGCGCGCGACGACAGGCCGGACGAGCTTTACGACGCTTTCCGCGACCGGGTCATGTTCCCGATATTCAACGCTAAGAACCAGCCCATAGCGTTCGGCGGCCGTGTGCTTGGCAATGCCGAGCCCAAGTACCTGAACTCGCCGGACTCGGCCATATTCCACAAGTCGCACGTGCTGTACGCGCATAACTTCGCAATCGGGCATATGCGCCAGACCGGCCGCGCGCTGGCGGTGGAGGGCTATATGGACGTGATGCAGCTGCACCAGGCGGGGATAAATTATGCGGTGGCTCCGCTGGGAACGGCCATGACGCAGCAGCAGATGGCGCTGATGTTCAGGTCGGTTGACACCCCCACGCTGTGCTTCGACGGGGACAGCGCGGGCACGAACGCGGCGATACGCGCCGGCTTAAGGGTGCTGCCCCTGCTTAAGCCGGGCAAGTCCCTGCGCTTCATGTTCCTGCCCAAGGGCCTTGACCCGGACGATTTCATACGCCAGTTCGGGGCTTTCGAGTTCGAGCAGCTGTTCCAGAAAGCCGAAAGCCTGGACGAGGTGCTTTGGCGCATGCTGTACAACCAGAACAGCATCGACACTCCCGAGCAGCAGGCCAAGTTCATGCAGGCCATAGAAACCGTGTTCAAGGACGTTGCGGACAGCGACATACGCGGGCTGTACATAACCGACTTCAAGCGCCGGCTGAAAGACAATATATTCAGCCAGCGCAAAAGCCGGTTAGGGGCAGAGGCCAAGGGCGGCAGGCGCAGGTTTTCAATCATACAGGGCGAGGACACGGGCAAGACCTCTTTGGCGTACCTGCTGGCTTTCCCCGAGTATATGGTGGATTATATAGAGGATTATTTTTCCAAGCTTTACATAAACCACCAGCGCATCGACGCGGAATTGACAGGGGTCATCGACGCCCTGATGGAAAACCCGGGCCACACGTCCGCGACTTTGCAGGAGGCGTTCCCTGACACGGTGGCGTACGTTAAGGGTTTCATAAAAAAGGTGGAGAAGCAGGACGGCGCGCAGATACGCGAAAACATACAGGTGCTGATGAAGGACCTGCGGGTCAAAGAGCTTGAGGCCGAAATCCGTCCGCTGTTACAGCGCATGGCCAAGCTTGAGCTGGACGAGCAGGGCGCGCGTTACCTGAACTCGCTGCAGGCCGAGTTCAAGCGCCTGAAAAGCGACGAAGAGTAAACCCGCTTCTTATTTAAATTCAAGGTCGACGCGGCAGCCGTCATCGCAGAAGCACAAGCCGGTGGCGGGGCTTTCCGGGTCGCGGCGTTCGCCGTTGACATATATGCCCATAAAGCCGGACGCTTCGGTCCCCCAGTTGGCGGCGACGATGGCCTGGCAAGCAAGGGTGGGGATTCCGTCGTAAGAAATCGTGAAAGCCTTGCCCTGCTGTACGGGGGCGATAAAGATTTTGCCGCCGAACTGGTTCGCTCCATAATTGCCGACACAGCTGTCAGGGCATATATCGTTATCCAGCGCGCGTAAATCGTGCAGGGTTTTCATGTTCAGCCCTTCGTAACTCTGTTTTTTGGAATACAGAGCCCTGATGTTCATGGAAGCAACCTGCATCTGGTCCAGCGTCTTTGTTATTTTGTATTTGTTCGTAGCCGATGAATAACCGGCAACCCCGGCAATGGACAGAACGACAAGCAGCAAGATAAGATATATGAAATATGCAACTATTATTATGAAGGCGGTTTTTTCCTGCTTAGGGCTGGTTTCCGGCGCTTGACCATACTTGTTGGCTTCGGGCTGGCCCCTGCCGCAAACTATGATAAAACTGTAAATCATAGCGCCGATAGCCAATATTATGGTAAGGATATAGGCTATCAAAACCAAAACGCTGCCGGTGCCGGTCAAATCGGCTGAACTCCCAGAGCTGAAGTACAGCAAACCCAAAATGGCCATAGTTATAAAAAGCGGGGAAAGTATGGAAGCAAAAAGGGCGGCATACAGCCATCCGCTTTTGCCTCTGTCGTGGAAGCGGCGCACCGCCACGGCAATGCTAGGCAATAAGGTTCCAAGCACGTATATTAATACCACGAGTTCGCCGCCGGGGATAAAGTTAAATGCCCAAAGTATCAAAATATAAACAAACGTGAACGACCAGTACTCGTAACGGCTGGCGCGGCCGCGGAAAATGCAGTACTTTTTCAGGCAGTCGACATAAGCCTTGAAAATGTTCGTCTGGCTAGCCGAAGCGGTTTTTACCATGATGCCCTCCTTTTTTCACATACCTTGATTTTGCCCTGGTTTGATGAACTTTCGGTTAATGCGCTGGCGGACGCGCGTTGTCTTGCAGACCGCCTGGCGGAGCCGCTTCGCGGCAGAATATCTGTTTTTATCCTTGATTTTTTATAAATATTTTGATACAATAATCCCATAAGAAAGGATTATGCGATGGCCAATTTCAAGTGGTGGCAAGGCGTTTTTTCATAGGCGGCTGCAAAGGACTGCAGGCGCGACGCATGCTTGCAATCGCTTAGATCCCTTAATAAAAAATCCCGCGGGTGCGAAAGCAAGCCAACCCCCGCGGGTTATTTTTTTGCAAAGGAGAGCGTTATGGCAAAACAAACACCTAAAAAACATAAAGTCATGCTGACCGGCGTACGGCCAAGCGGCAGCATCACGTTGGGCAACTATCTTGGGGCTATAAAGAACTTCGCCGACAAACAGGGGTTGTTCAAAAGCTATATATTCATCGCGGACCTGCACGCGATAACCGAACCCCGGCAGCCGGCGGAGCTGAAAGCCGCGGTCAACCAGTGCATGGCCATGTACCTGGCCTGCGGCATAGACCCCGGCAAGACCGTTATCTTCAGGCAAAGCGACATAGCCGAACACGGCATCATGGGCTTTATCATGGCTTTCCAGACCAGGTTGGGCGAGCTTTCGCGCATGACCCAGTTCAAACTGAAGTCAGCGGCGGGCGGCAAGTCCGGCGTTGGCACCGGCCTGTTCATATACCCGGCGTTGATGGCGGCCGACATACTGCTTTACGATACGGATATCGTTCCGGTGGGTGCCGACCAGCAGCAGCATGTAGAGCTTACCCGCGACATGTGCCAAAGGTTCAACAAGAGATACGGCGCGGTGCTTAACGAACCCGACGCTTTTGTCGCGCCGGTGGGCAACAGGATTCTTAACCTGCGTAATCCCTTGGAAAAGATGAACAAATCGGACTGCAGCGACAACATGGGCACTATTTTCCTAAGCGACGGCGCGGATATCGCCCGTAAGAAAGTGATGACAGCCGTAAGCGACGGGCTTGGCCTGGTCAAGTTCGACCAGGAAAACCAGCCCGGCATATCGAACCTTATAAGCATCCTGTCGTGCATCACCGGCCAAAGTATCGCGGATATAGAATCCCGGTTCGAGGCCCAAGGTTATGCGGCTTTCAAATCCGCGGTTGCGGACAGCGTGTGCTGCCTGCTGCGGGACATACAGGAAAGATACCGGAAGTTCAATGACCCCAAGGTATTGGAAGACATTCTTTCCGACGGGCGGGCTAGGGCCGAGAAAATCGCGGAAAAGACATGCCAAAGGGCGAAAACGGCCTTGGGGCTGGCATAGCGGTAAGTAATCCTAAAATACAGATTGAAATGCGGCGGGCATGGCGGCATAATTTCTTTAAAGAAAGGAGACCCCAAAAATGACAGAATTCACTTTGCCCAAGCTGCCGTTCGCCCAAGACGCTTTGCAGCCGCACATGTCGGCCAACACTTTAAGCTTCCATTACGGCAAGCACCATAAGGCCTATGTGGACAACCTTAACGGCCTTATCAAAAACCGGGACGAGTACAAGGACATGACCTTGCAGGCCATTGTCCAAAAATCCGCCGGGGTTGCCGAAGACACCGGGATATTCAACAACGCGGCGCAGGTGTTCAACCACTCGTTCTTCTGGAACTGCCTGTCGCCAGACGGAGGCGACAAAGCCTTCA
>WRDZ01000070.1 GCA_009779595.1 Alphaproteobacteria bacterium
AACAAGGGCTTGATTGACGCCCCGCTTGCCAAACTGGGCGAAGACATTGTCGTAAGCGGCCAAGGCCAGGCAGCGCGGACCGATTATCAGGTGCTGGCAGCCGCGGGCGGAATATCGTGCGTCCTTGCAAAACCGCGCACGGGAAGGACGCACCAGATACGCGTGCACCTAAGCTCTGTCGGCGCCCCGATTCTAGGGGATAAAAAATACAACAAAACCCTTGCGCAAAATAAAAATCGCGGTAAAATGAACTTACATTTGCACGCGGCAATGGTGCAGTTTATTCACCCCACAGGCAAGGGAACGGTGAAAATCATTGCTCCGCCGCCAAAGCATATTGAAAAAACATTCGCCTTTATGGAGCAGGATTATGAGAGCATTAAGAATCATCTGGAAAACGATTAAGTGGACAATCATAATTCTGGTTGTCCTGATTGTTGCCGCGATAACAGCCGCGTTCTTCGTGGATTGGAACAACTTCAAGCCGCAGATATCCAGGCTTGTGCACGACCAGACCGGCCGCGAGTTCGCCATAAACGGCGATATATCGCTGCGCCCGTCCCTGTCGCCGTTCTTCCGGGTCGCCGATGTGACGTTCGGCAACGCCCAGTGGAGCCAGACCAAAGAAATGGCCAGCTTCAAAAGCCTGGAAGTAAGCATAAGCGTCCCGGCCCTTCTGCGCGGAGAACTTGTGGTTTCGCAGTTCCGCCTTATAGGCCCGAAAATCCTGCTTGAGCAAAAGACCGCCGACCAGGCCAACTGGATATTCGAAACCGACAGGCCGCCAGCACAACCCAGGCCGGCCAAAGCAGCCGCGGACGACCAAACCGACATCATTGAAAAGCTTAAGCGCGTGCGCATAGCCGAATTCGTCCTGCAGGACCTTGACCTGACATATATCGACCATGTCAACAACACCACACAGCAGGTGTTCATAAACCGGCTGACCCTGAACCAGCTGCCCAACCGCGACATAAGAATCGCCCTGCAGATGAAGCATCAGGACATGCCCATCACCTTGAACGCCACCGTGAAAAGCCTTGAATCGCTTACGCAGTTCATCATTTCGTCCTTCTCGTTCCAGACCACGGGCATAAGGGCAAACGGCAACCTGACCATAAACATGGACGCGCAAGTGCCCAGGATTACCGGCAGCGTTTCCATACCGCTTTTGGACCTGACCGCGTTCGCCGCGGACGATAAAGCGGCAGCCAGCCAGCCGCAGCAGGCCAAGCCGGCAGGCGCCAAGGTGTTCCCCGCAGACCCGCTGCCCCTTGACGGATTGAAAGCCGCGAACGTGAACCTCTCGCTTGATATCGGCAAAATCATCGTGGCTGAAAATATCGCACCCATAGAAAGGCTTGATTCAACGCTTATGCTTAACAACGGCACGCTGAACATGCCGCTTTCCGGCAGCCTTGCGGGCGGAACCTTCAAGGGCAGCATAACCGTGACCCAAAGGGGCTTTACGTTCAAAGCCGACGCGGACCTGCCCCAAACCAGGAAGCTGTTCATAAACGAATCTCCCCTGGACAGCGGAGCGTTCGCAGCCAGGTTCGACCTGACCGGGCAAGGCAACAGCGTTGCCGCGTGGATGGGCTCGCTGAACGGCAAGGTGCTTGTGACCGCCAACGAGTTCGTGGTCAGCAACAACGTCCTTGGCGCCAAGCCGGGCACGCTTAGCGACTTCTTCGTGAAAGCGCTGATGGGCAACTCGAGGCTTGCGGAAATATCATGCGCGGTCGTGAACCTTGACATAAGGAACGGCAACATAGACATGACCCGCCGCGTCGGAGTGGAAACCCCGATTCTGAACTTCGCCACGCTGGGCAGCATAAACCTGAAGAACGAAACCCTGGACATATCGTTCGCCCCGATGACCGCAAGGGGCACGAACGCCGTAACCGACATCGCCACCCGCTTTTCGCGCGTGACCGGCACGTTCGCGGACCCCAGAACGACCTTCAACGCGCAGGGCCTGGCGACCACCGCAGTGCAATCGGCGATATCCGTGTTTGCCACAGCAAGGGTCACGGGCACGGATTTGCGCTCGGTCCTGACAACGTTCCAGGACAGCGACGCCTCGCCGTGCAGGACCGCCTTGAACAACGGCGTGGTCACCGCGGGCGCGCAGCCGCAAAGGGCGCCGGCAGCGGTGCAGCCCCCGCAGAACGTGATAGACGCGGTTGAAACCGGCAAGGCCATAAGGGACGACGTAAGAGGGGTGATAAGGGCCATCGGGAGATAGTAAGAACAACGGTTGAAACTTGAACAAGGGACGACGTGATGAAAATGGATATTAAAAACCATTTGACTTTATTAAAGGCAAAGGTTAAGGAAAAGCTGAAAACCATATGCGCATCGCTGGTGATTGTGGTGCTTGTGGGCTCGGTGCTGTTCTCCTGGCACAGGTCGAATATGCAAAAGAATCAGGCCTTAATCGACCTGGCAATGAGGGGAACGCCGCAGCAGGTCAGGAATGCCGTTAAACAAGGCGCAAAAGTGAACGCAAGGAATAAAGACAGGACCACGCCGCTTATTGCAGCAGCGCGGTCCAACAATATGCAAGTCCTGCCAATACTTTTAGAGCTGGGGGCAAACCCCAAAGCAACGGACAGGGCCGGCAGAATGGCCATAGACTATGTGAACAGGCCGGGGGCGCCGGTTATCAACACCGTGGCGGTTCAAACCTTAGGGCCAAGCGTGATGTCAGCCCTTATCAAAATGGGGGCGGATGTCAATACAAGGAATCGACAGGGGGAAACCCCGCTTATGCATGCGGGCACTCTGGAAATGATGAACATTCTTATCCAAGCAAAAGCGGACGTCAATGCCAAAGACGAAACAGGACGGACGCCGCTTATATTTGCGTCGTATGCCGGTACTCCGGAAATGATAACAGCCCTTGTCAAAGCAGGCGCGGATGTCAACGCCACGAATGAAATCGGGCAAACGCCGCTTATGTCGGCAGCGATAAGAAACCCCAATCCGGAAGTGATAACGACACTTTTGGATCTTGGGGCAGACCCGAAAGCAACGGACAACAGGGGCGCAAGGGCGCTTGAGTATTCAAGGACAAACGAATCCCTTGTAAGCACCGATGCGTTTAAAAGGCTGGAACAGGAAAGCCGTTGGCGCTAGGCTAGCGGCAATATAGTTTTTACATCCCGCCCGTCAGTCCCGCCCGGCAAGAAGCCGCGCTTTGAATGCCTCAAACTCTTCATCGCTGACGGCCGCAGCTGGAGCCGGGTTTTGCTGCGTACCTGCAGCAGGTTCAACAGTGGCAGCAACCCCGGAAATGCAGATTGTTTCCGAGCACGGGCTGTTTTGCGGTGCAGGGCTTGGCGTGTTTCCAACCCCCTGCCTGGCCGCTGTTTCTCTCTCCCACTCTGACCTGCGCGGGGCGGCAAGCGCCTCAAGCCGCTCATCCACAGTCATGGGCCTGTCCTGTGGCGACCGTGCCATATCCGACCCCTGTGGCTCTCTTGACCGCGCGGCATCCGCGGCAAGAGCCCTGTCAACCAATTCTTCATTCGTGGGACGATTTTCCATTACCTGCATAATACTGTCAGTATCCGCCGTGATAGTGGTGGGCGTGCTTGTGTGGACGCCGCCGCCCGCAGGGATTATCACGCTTGCCCGAACGCCGCGCAAACCGACATTCGGCCTAATGTTAATATCGTCTATATTAACTCCTGGCCCGTCTTGCTGGCCGCGCCCGCTAAAATCGACGCTTGTTATTCCAGCATCCGCACCCAACCGTATATGAACGCCGCCGGGCCTTTCATTCCTGTAAACAATACCCGCCCCTCCTTGCGGAGTATTTTGCCATCCTACTTGGCCATAAACGCCAAGCCATCCATTTGGGCTGACCCTGCGCAAAATTTCGGCTGCCCCTGCCACCCTGCCAGTATCAGCGCTTACTTGGGCTGCCCAAGCATGATTTTCACCCAATCTGCCCGAAAGGGCCGCATCTCCTGTTATCGTTCCCCTTTCATTAACGGGCACCCTGGCGCCCGGGCCTCTCACAGAGCCGTCGAATTCGAATTGCCCGTCATTATAGTTTCCGTTGATGCTAAGGCTTATATCGTCCCGGTTCAGCATGCGTTGGGCAAGGATGCTCGCGTCAATATTGACCCTGCCGTCGCCGTTTCTTATAAAAAGGTTTGACTCTTGGGCAAGCCTGGCGATTTCTCTCATATCCCTTGGCTCCATAGCCAAGGCGCTCCTTAGCTGCCCCAAGGGGGTTTCGTTAAAATTCTGCCCGTTTATCCTAACGGCCCCGTCTTGGCCAAACAAATCTATAGTGGCCCCGGCAATCTGTACCACAAAGTTATCTCTAAGCCTGTCGTTTCTAAAGTCATCAGGCAAATTACGCGCCGCATTCTGCACTCTGTCCGAAAGCTGCGGAATCTGTTCAATAGTTCGTTCAAACCGGTCCACATCCCTTCTTTCCTCATTGGTCATAAAGCCCAGTTCCCTTATTTCCTCCAAAATCGGCTCCACGAAAACCCGCCTCAGCGCTTCGTCTTCCCAAGTTTCGAAACTTCTATCCGCTGGCCTGTTATCTTGATTATTATCGCTGTCACGCGCCATTGCTGTTCCCCTT
>WRDZ01000071.1 GCA_009779595.1 Alphaproteobacteria bacterium
AATAAATGAAGACAGGCAAGTTCATATGGCGGCACTACCGCAAAAACAAGTTTTTGCTGTTCAGCAACATATTCTGGAATATGTTTGGCGGGGGGATTGACCGCATCGGCAGTTACTTCAGCGCTTTGCTTGTCGCTGTCCTGGCAAAGGCGGCGGCTAATCCGTCCGAGCTGGAAGTCGACAAGGCCGTACTGTGGCTGCTGCTGTTGTTCGCCGCGACTTACATGGCCTTTTTGAGCTGGTATTTTGCCGAACGGTGCAATATAAAACTGTCTCCGCGCGTGCAGACAAGCATCTTCAAAAGCCTTTTCAACACCACGTACAACCAGTCGCGCTCGTTTTTCGCCGAGGAGCTAAGCGGCAAAATCATATCCAAAATCCACCAGGTCAGCGGCAATACCGAAAATATAGCCATGACAAGCACCGGCATACTTGAAGAGTTTGCATCTCTGGTGGTCATATTAGCGATAATAACTATCGCATATTGGCCGCTGGGCGTTATGTGCACGGCTTTGATAAGCTTGTTCGCAGTGGTTTATTATTTCAGGCGCAAGCCCTTGCTGAAGATTTCCGAGGAAGTGAGCAAGCGCCGCGGGGAATATGACGGCTGCCTGGCCGACAGCGTGTCCAATATCGGCATTGCCAAAGCTTTCGGGCGTTTTACATATGAGCGGCTTTTCGTGTTCAAGTCTTTTGGCGCCTATTGGAAAAAATGGATACAGGAACGAAGAACCTTTGCCCGCTTTAACGTTGGGAACAACACTGCCCTGGTGCTTGGCCATATGCTGTGCTATGGCGCGGCACTGTATTTCTGGTACAAAGGCCATATCGGTTTCGCCAGTTTGATATTTATCTTCGGCAATATAGGCCGCGTGTTTTTTATAGTCCGATGGGTTGCCATGCAATTGATTAGGCTCGGCGAAGCTTGGGAAAAGCTAAGCGAAGCGCTGAAGCTTCTGTACCAAGAGCACGAGATTAAAGACCGCAGCGATGCGGCACCCTTGAAAGTCAGCGTAGGCAAGATAATGTTCAGCAACGTGGATTTCCATTATAAAAGGAAGAAAGAGCTGCTGCGTAATTTCAGTTTAAGCATACAGCCGGACGAAAAGGTCGGGCTGGTGGGCAAAAGCGGGGCGGGCAAGACTACGATTGTGAACCTTCTGGCAAGGTATTACGATATCCAAAGCGGCACCATAACCATAGACCGGCAGAACATAGCCAAGGTAACCCAGAACAGCCTGCGCAGGAACATCAGCGTCATACCCCAGGACCCCACGCTGTTCAACCGCAGCATAATGGAAAACATCAGGTACGGACGCATAGAAGCAACGGACGATGAAGTGATGGAGGCGGCCAAAAAAGCGTACTGCCACGATTTCATAATGGAGATGCCCAGCGGCTACCAGTCCAAGGTCGGGGAACGCGGGGTCATGGTATCCGGCGGCGAAAGGCAGCGCATAGCCATAGCCCGCGCAATACTGCAGAACGCGCCCATACTTATCCTGGACGAGGCCACAAGCGCGCTGGACAGCGAAAGCGAAGAGTACATACAAAAGGCGTTGAAGCAGCTGATGAAGGGCAAGACGGTCATAGCGGTGGCCCACCGCCTGTCCACGCTGCGCGAAATGGACCGCATCATAGTCATGGATGGCGGCCGCATCATCGAAGACGGCTCTCCGTCCCAGCTTGTTAAATCCAAGGGGGCTTATTACAATTTCTATAAAATGCAGGCCGATGGTTTCCTGCAGGTTGAATAAAAAAGCCGGACAGATAAAAACCTGTTTACAAGCGGCTGAAAATTGTCTATCTGTTGTTATAGCGAGGTAACTTTAAGGAGATTCTTAAAATGAAATTTGCAAAAGATTTTAAATCGATGGTTGTCGACCTGTTGCTTTTCAAGCGCTTGATTACCGGCTCGCTTGTCAGGATTTTATACTGGCTGGCGGTGCTGATATTGACCTGGGGATTCATATATCACCTTTGGCTGAACTGGGCTGAAGCCGACTTGGCGTTCAAATTATACTGGGCATTGGCGCTTGTGGTCATGCTGTTCATCGCGCGCATTGTCAGCGAAATGTTCATGATACTTTTGGGGACATACTCGCGCCTTGGGGAAATCCGCGAACAGCTTTCACGCAGCGGATATGCCAAAGCCATGCCCATGCCGGCGGCGGCCGCTGCTGCCAGGCCCAAGCCGGCCAAGGCTGCGGCAAAAGCCAAACCCAAAGCAAAAGCCGCGGTTAAGCCAAAAGCAAAAACCAAGGCCAGGAAAAAATGATTTTAAAACTGGCAAATCCACTGCTGGGCTTTTGCTCTCGGATAGGGGCGGTGCTGCTTGGTTTCCTGCGCGCGACCGGCAGCCTGGCTATTTTCACGGGCAAGGGGGTCTATCATATCTTCACTCCGCCCTACTATTGGCGGCAGTTCTTGCGCCAGGTGGTTGACATAGGGTATTACTCCTTGCCGGTCGTGGCGCTTACCACGCTGTTTTCCGGCATGGTGTTGGCGCTGCAAAGCTATGCCGGATTCGCGAAGTTTTCGTCCGAAGCGGTCATACCCATGGTGGTGGTGGTGGCCATCACGCGCGAGCTTGCCCCGGTGCTGGCCGCGCTGATGGTGGCCGGGCGCATAGGCGCGGCAATGGCGGCCGAAATAGGGACCATGGCCGTGACCGAGCAAATCGACGCGCTGTCCACCTTGTCGACCAACCCGTTCAAATACCTGGTCGCCCCGCGCCTGCTGGCCGGAACCATAACACTGCCGTTCCTGGTGCTTGTCGGCGACGTGCTGGGCGTGTACGGCGGCTATCTGGTCGGCATACACAAGCTGGGCTTCAATTCGGTCGCGTACATACAGAACACGTGGGACGCCCTGGAAGGGATTGGAGTGGTGTCCGGCCTTGTCAAAGCCACGGTGTTCGGGTTCATCATTGCGCTGATGGGCTGTTACTGCGGATACAACTCGCGCGGCGGCGCGCAGGGGGTCGGAGCGGCAACCACCAACGCAGTGGTCAGCGCGTCGGTATTGGTGCTTGTGTTCAACTATTTGATTACCGAGCTGTTCTTCGCCGCCTTATAATCCGTATAATTCCGGTTCGCGTCAACATCGGCCTGCCGCCCGGCTTGCTGCTGTTTGCGTTTCAACAGGTTTTTGCGCAGCATTTGCGCAAGCTGTTCGTTTGTGACGGCTTTTTTGCCCAAGGCCCTGTTTTGCGCCATAATTTTCCCCCTTTTGATGAAAAAATAGTTGAAATATATTAAAATCTAGTTTATGCTAGGGATTGTTCACGCCTATGCCGCCTTAGCTCAGTGGTAGAGCACTTCCTTGGTAAGGAAGGGGTCGAGTGTCCGATTCACTCAGGCGGCACCACAATCCGCAACATATTGAGTCTATTGGAAAAACCACCCGAAACCGCGGCCGTCCGCGGCGGTTTTATACGAGTGACTATCGTATAGGGCGAAATATGCCCAAATCCCCGGATTTCCCGGACTTTCTATACACCTGCCATTTTGCCTGAGTCACAGGTAGGACAAATTGCGCCCAAAAACCGCCAAGTTAAGCCGGACGGTGGGCAACAGGCCCTATTGCGCTTTATTTTCTTTTTCAGTAGAATTAAAAAACTTTTGAACAAGGAAAAGCATACATAAGGGGAATAACGATGTCTAAATCACATGACACTCCAATGCAGGATATTCTTAAGGGCATCAGTAACGGCGCCACACGCCTGCCAGACTTTCAAAGAGGGTGGGTTTGGGATGATGAACGCATTCGCGCGCTTATTGCAAGCATAAGCTGTTCTTATCCGGTCGGGGCAGTTATGTTCTTGGAGTACGGCGGCGACGGCGTCCGCTTCAAACACCGCACCTTCACAAATGTGCCGGATGATGGAAAGATACCTGAAACGCTTGTTCTTGACGGACAACAACGCCTGACCAGCGTATATTGCGCTATGCACAGCAAAAGACCAGTACCTACGCAGACGATAAAGAAAGAAGATATAGAACGGTACTATTACCTTGATATTGCAAACTGCCTTGACCCGGAAGTTGACCGCATAGATGCCGTCATATCGGTTCCCGCTGATAAAGTTATCCGCGAGGATTTTGGACGCCACGTCGTCTTGGACTTGAGTGAACGTGACGGCGAGTTTCAAGCACACATGTTCCCTCTGAACACCGTTTATGATGTGGCCGAGGCGAATGCGTGGAAGAATGGGTATCGCAAGTTCCACAGTTACAACGAAGACGTGATTTCACGGTTAGACCGATTCGACGAGCAAGTCCTGATGCCGATAATAAAATACACGCTCCCAGTTATTCAACTTGATAAAGCTACACCGAAAGAGGCGGTATGTCAGGTGTTCGAGAACGTCAACACGGGCGGCGTTCCGCTTACCGTTTTTGAATTGGTTACCGCTACATTTGCAGTCGACGACTTCGTTCTGCGTGACGATTGGGATATGCGGGCCAACAAGATGAGAAACGCCGAGGGAACGTTCGAGTTGCTTTCCGTTGTCTCTGCCACGGACTTCCTTGTCTCCCTGACCATGTTAG
>WRDZ01000072.1 GCA_009779595.1 Alphaproteobacteria bacterium
CTTGGGCTGGGCGGCTCTTACTGGATGTACCTGGTCATCAAAAAGCGCAATAACGACAAGCCGTGGTTCCCTTTCCAAAAGGTTGTCATGCCGGTCGCCGCCGTCATTCTGCTAAGCATTATTTTCTATTACGTTACGGAGTACTATAAAAATGTCCAAGGTTGATGATAAGGATATCGCAAAGATTAACGATTTGGTCGCCAAGGCCGACAACATGAAGAAGCAGGAACTGGCCGACCTGTCTTCCGACCAGGACCTGTCCATCGCCGTCATGAACCTTATCGGCATTGAAGAGCACCTGGTATTTTCCGGCAACAAGACCGGCAAGACCAAGTATTACGACCTGGTGAAGCCCATCCGCGAAATGCGCACAGAGCTTATGAAGCGCATGATACCCAAATACGAGGGCGAAGTCTGGTGCACGTCCAAGCACCTTCTGGCCGCATCGTACAGGCTGATAGAGGTCGGGACAAAGGCCCAGTCAATGGGCAAGGACCAGCTGGCCTACGACTATTTCGAAAAATCGTTCGACCTGTATTCGCTGTTCTGGGGGCTGAACATGGACCTTATCCCCGAAGGCCAGGCCCGTGAAATGGCCGAAGAGCATGTCGAATCAATACCTGACAAGACGTTCGTGGAAAAGGTTCTTGGCAGCAAGAACGAAAAGGAAGACAAAAGCGAAAAAGCGGAAAAAAAAAGCCCTGAAGGCCTAGTCGCCAACAGCAACAGCACTTTCGACGCCAAACCGGCCAAAAACAAGACCTTCAGCGCGCTTGGTGCGTTCGTGCAAAAAGTGATAGACTGCTGCAAGGAATAAAAACCGCCTGCGGACTTACAACATTAATAATGTAAAACCCTAGAATAAATTCTTTTGTTGACAAATACTGCTTGAAAAGATATGATGCGCCCATGTTTTACGTCTTGACAGGGGAAAGCTATGGAAAGTAAACAAGGGCTGAATGCCACGGAAAAAATACCCCCTTTTTGCAGCCCTTTGAACAGAATCGGCAAAGCGTCCGACTGGTTGGAAAAACCGTTATGGGGCGGGGTTGCGATTCTAAGCGTTGCCAAGCTTCTGGACATTCCAGCCGTGCCTGATTGGCTTGTCCTAACCTTATGGGGTTCCAGCCTGATAAACAGCGGCCGCAGGATTATGCAAAACATCGACCTCTTGGGTGGTGATGACAGGATAATGGCCCACCCGATTACAGGCATGTCAAGCCTGATGCTGGGCATGGGTTTCATGATAAATGCGTTTTCCACAAAAACGGCATATTCTACCCGGGGAGCGGTCCTGTTCGGCAGTGCCAGCGTTGCTGCCTTCGTGGCGGCAGGCGGAGTTTATGCCATTGCCGGGCGCGGCAGAACCAGCAAAGCTGTTCATGCGGCTAAAGCTGCATGGGGCAAGCTCACAGGGAAAGCCAAAGGTTAGTGTCAGCGCGCTTGGTGCGTTCGTGCAAAAAGTGATAGACTGCTGCAAGGAATAAAGGTTAACAACAAAACACCATTGCTCCTTCCCCTAAGGCAATGCGTTTTTGCGATTTTTCTTGCGGGCCAAAAACAACCCGTCAAAAACGAAAACTTAAGTTCTTGCCAAACAGATAATTTTCTCCTCTTGCCAGTGTTGCGCTTTTGCCATATAGTACATACAAAATCAACGCTTTATAAAAGGAATTCCCAGCTTGGTCACCAAGGTCAAAACCGTTGCCTTCGCCGGCATCAACGTCATCGAGGTCACCATCGAACTGCACATGGCCCCCGGCATACCGGCCTTCAACATCGTAGGCCTGCCCGACAAGGCCGTCAGCGAAAGCCGCGAACGCGTGCGCGCCGCCCTGAACAACATGGGCATACCGTTCCCCACCCGGCGCGTCACGGTAAACCTTGCTCCCGCGGACGTTTTCAAGGAAGGCTCGCACTTCGATTTGGGCATAGCGCTGGCCGCCGCCAAAGAGCTTGACCGCCTTGCCGCCCCGCTGGACAATTTCATCTGCATGGGCGAACTGGGGCTTGACGGCTCTATCGCGCGCACGGGCGGAGTGCTGCCTGCCGTCATGTACGCCAAACGCCGCGGTTTGGGCTTCATATGCCCTGCCTCTCAGGTGGACGAGGTCCTGCAGTTCGCTCCCGACGTGGACCTGCGCGCGGACGATATGATGGGCGGCCTGCTTGACCAGCTGGACGGAGTTGTTCCCGTAAGGACGTTCCAGGCGCGCCCTTTTGCCGGGCAGCGCCACCATGTGGACATGGCCGACATCCGCGGGCAGCAGATGGCCAAGCGCGCAATGGTCATCGCGGCGGCCGGGGGCCACAATGTGCTGATGAAAGGCCCGCCCGGCGCGGGCAAGTCAATGCTGGCCGCGCGCCTGCCCACAATCCTGCCCCCCATGACCGAGCAAGAGGCGCTGGCCACCAGCATGATACACTCGATTTCCGGGCAGACGGCCGCTGACACCATCGTGACGCACCGGCCGTACCGCGCGCCGCACAGCTCGTCGTCCATGGTGGCGCTTATCGGCGGCGGGTTCCGCGCCCGCCCCGGCGAGGTTTCGCTGGCCCACAACGGAGTGCTTTTCCTGGACGAACTGCCCGAATTCCCGAAAACCGCGCTGGAAGCCCTGCGCCAGCCGCTTGAAACCGGCGAGGTCATGATTGCGCGCGCCAACTCGCACGTCACATACCCGGCGCGCTTCCAGCTGATTGCCGCGATGAACCCGTGCAAATGCGGCTTTCTGGGGACGCCGGGGCACGAGTGCAACAAGGCTCCGGCATGCGCGGCCGATTACCAGGGACGGATTTCCGGCCCCATGTACGACCGCATAGACCTGCACGTCAACCTGCCGCCCGTGTCGCCTATGGACTTGGCCGGGCAAGGCGTTGCCGCGGAAGACTCGGCCACGCTTCGCGGACGCGTGGCTGCCGCGCGCCAGCGGATGATAAAGCGGTACGAGGGCGCCGGGATTACGACCAACGCGCAGGCCAGCGGCAAGCTGCTGGACCAGATGCTGCAGATGACGCCAGAAAACACGAAGATTTTGACCCAGGCGACCCAGCGCTATAACCTTACGGCGCGCGGATATCATAGGGTCATAAAGCTTGCAAGGACCATCGCCGATTACGAGGACAGCAATGAAGTAAGCCCGTACCACCTGGCTGAAGCGCTGAACTTCCGCGGCTTCTGGACATAGGCTTGGCGGTCAGGCAAACGAACGTCCACCGTTTGTTTTACCGCCTTTGGTTTTATCGTTAGAATCTGGGTATAGGGAAGGCGTATCTGGGTTGAAAACAGCCCATACTTGTAGCAGGAGAACATTGGACATTAATTATGCAAGGCATCCATTCATCGTCACTGTACCAACCACCTTCGCTATCCCACCATCCTCCGACCGATACCCAACCCCATCCTCCCCAACATTGCGCATTGGGGTTTACGAGTCCACCAGGACAAATAGGAATGCAAATATCGTTGCCTCCAGAGTTATAACTCTGTGCTCGAAAGAATCGCCTAACTTCGCATAGGATTGGATCATTGGGTTGGCTTGGGACGGTAATACAGTTGTTCAAGCCGTTGTTTGTGGTGGCGCACCAAGCGGGGCGCTGCACTAACCTGCTGTGTCTAGGGCATTCATAAAAAGGGTGCGTTTTGGTAAACTCTCCATTAAAACAAGTAAGAGTAGCTCCACCATCGCCTCCCCACCTGGCGACTTGGCCTGGTATACAAGAAGCACCGGGGTTACTGTTCAGGGTTGAAAAAATATGTCCTTCAACACGACCCTCGGCTCTTATGCCTAAACGTTGATTAATATCAGGATTATCTTGTCCTCTAGCCCATATGTTTCCTTCTGGGCTGATAGTCACCACGCTTGTTTGCCCCGAGGCGCCATGTACGGCATTGTTGTCATTCAAACCTTCCGCCATAATAAGCCTGTTGCCTGCTATCTCCCCTGTAGCTGTGATATTTCTTACCCTTTGTATGTCCCTGCCTTGTGTAATGATTTCCCAGTCGTTGTTAGAATCTGGACCACCGCCACCACCGCCAATAATTTGAGGGGTAGGTATATCAGCGTCAGTAAAAGGAAGATCTCCCGGAGCAGAACCAGCAGGAACGCCAAGTTGCCTAATCCAAAACGATTGGGCTCTCATATCATTGTCGGCGGTAACGTTTCCTTGAACGAACATGTCCCCTTCGGCTTGTATTTGGCGCATGTGTATCCGCCCGGTGGCCATGTTAATGGTATAAAAACCGGGGAGATTCGGATTTGTTCCAGGATAACTCGTTATCTCGTTAAGCACCATGGTTCCTGTATCTATAGAATCGTGCCTTATCACCGTGCCGCCATCGCCGAAGTGTATCCGCTGCTGCTGCGGGTGTTCCCTAAAAATCAGGTCGCCCACCATACCCACACTGTTGGCTAGAGTTCCGGGCACATGTCCGAGCGTTCCGGGCAAGCCCACATTGAAGTCAAAATACGGGCTTAAAGACCCAAGCACGCCGTGGCGCAATTCCAAGTCGGAAACCATAACTATGCGCACAGGATC
>WRDZ01000073.1 GCA_009779595.1 Alphaproteobacteria bacterium
CCCGCGGGTGCGGGCAGAGTGCGGCGACTGGAAATCACCGCCGCCACCGAACGGCGGCCTTGCGTTCGGGTTGCTTATAATCCTGCTTAATAGGCGGATATAGGGGTCCATTTCATACTGCGTGGTCATGGCTGTTTCTCCTTTGGATTCGCATCAAGTTGCGCCAGCATAGCACGGCTTGCGGACAAATACAATATGAAAACTTGACACGCCCCGGCAAACGTGGTATATTAGTGCTCGTAAATTAAAAAACCTTGGGGCGTTCTGCCCGGGCATTATTTAAAAATCAAGGAAAATGACATGCATTTAAATGAACTTAAAAACAAGACCCCTGTCCAGCTTCTGGCCATGGCGGAAGAATACGGCATCGAGGACGCGGCCGCGATGCGCGTTCAGGACCTGCTGTTCGCAATATTGAAGAAAATCGCGCAGGGGGACACCCCGTTGATGGCCGAGGGCGTGCTGGAAATCCTGCCTGACGGCTTCGGGTTCCTGCGTTCGGCCGAAGGCAACTATCTGGCCAGCCCGGACGACATATATATCGCCCCGAACCAGATAAAGAAGATGGGCATGCGCACCGGCGACACCGTGCAGGGCGAACTGCGCGCCCCCAAGGACGGCGAGCGTTATTTCGCCATGGAAAAGGTTTCGGCCGTAAATTACGGCCAGCCCGAGCAGCTGCGCCACCGCATCAACTTCGACGACCTTACTCCGCTGTACCCCAACGAGAAGCTGAAGTTCGAGATGATAGAGGGCAACAGCAAGGACTATACCTCGCGCGTCATCGACCTTATCGCCCCCCAGGGCAAGGGTCAGCGCGGCCTTATAGTGGCTCCGCCCAAGGCCGGCAAGACCATCATGCTGCAGAACATCGCCCACGCCATCGCCCAGAACAACCCCGAGGTCTACCTTATCGTCCTTCTGATTGACGAGCGTCCTGAAGAAGTGACGGACATGAAGCGCTCGGTAAAAGGAGAGGTCATTTCATCCACGTTCGACGAGCCCGCCACCCGCCACGTGCAGGTCGCCGAAATGGTGCTGAACAAGGCCCGCAGGCTGGTCGAGCACAAGAAGGACGTGGTCATACTTTTGGACTCGATAACCCGCCTGGCGCGCGCGTACAACACGGTGGTGCCAAGCTCGGGCAAGGTGCTGACCGGCGGCGTGGACGCCAACGCCCTGCAAAAGCCCAAGAAGTTCTTCGGGGCGGCCCGCAACATCGAAGAGGGCGGCTCGCTGACCATCATCGCTACCGCGCTTGTCGAAACCGGCAGCCGCATGGACGAAGTGATTTTCGAAGAGTTCAAGGGGACCGGCAACAGCGAAATCATACTTGACCGCAAAGTGGCGGACAAGCGCGTGTTCCCGGCAATCGACGTCACAAAGTCCTCGACCCGCAAGGAAGAGCTGCTGGTCGACAAGCAGACGCTGCCCAAGATGTGGATACTGCGCCGCGTGCTTATGCCCATGGGCGTGGCCGAGGCAATGGAGTTCCTGCTTGACAAGCTTAAGCATTCCAAGACCAACGACGATTTCTTCGACGGCATGAATACTTAAAAGTGCCTGCCGCGACAGCGGCTCCACCAGGCGGTCTGCAAGACACGCGCGTCCGCCCGTCCGTAGGCGGCGCGCGTCGCTCGCTTACCGCGAGCTTTGGCGCTGGCCCGGGCGGACGCGTCTGCTCATAGGTTTTGCCGATAGATAGGCTGTTATGCCGTTAAACTAATCCGTATTCTCCAGCCCCGGCCCCATGCGGAAAGGCTTTATCCCCGTTGCCAGCCCGGTGTCGTCGTCCGTGTCCACGATAACCCCGCATAATGCCGCGTCTTTGTCCGCTGGGGTGAACCTGCCGTAATGTATCCCGGTAAGGAAACGGCTTAACGGTTCGGCCTTGTCCATGCCTATGACCGAGTCGTAATCCCCGCACATCCCCGCGTCCGTTATATACGCCGTGCCCTTGCTTAGCACCCGGTGGTCCGCGGTCGGCACATGGGTGTGAGTGCCCGCCACCAGGCTTGCGCGGCCGTTTAAGTAAAGCCCGAACGCGACCTTTTCGCTGGTGGCCTCGGCGTGGAAGTCCACGACCAGGGCGTCGGCGTCCTCTTTAAGCCTCAGCGCATGGCGGTCGAACCCGGTGAAAGGGTCGTCCAAAGGTTGCATGAAAGTGCGGCCAAGGAAATGCATGACGCCCAGCCGCTGCCCGTTTTTCAGGCCCACGACAATCGTTCCGCGGCCCGGAGTGCCGTCCGGATAGTTGGCCGGCCTTATTATGGGCAGGCTTGATTCAAGCATGCTTACAGCTTCCTTCTGGTTCCAGACGTGGTTCCCGGCGGTTATGACGTCCACGCCCGCCTGTATCAGGTCGCTTGCGATAGCGGCGGTTATGCCGAATCCGTGGGCGGCGTTTTCCCCGTTGACCACAACCGCGTCCAACCCAAGGTCAGAGCGCAGTCGCGGCAGCTTGCGGTAAATTTCCTGTCTGGCGCGCGCTCCGACAATGTCGCCAAGGAACATGATTCTCATCAGGCGTTACCCGGCGGCGACATTTGGGTCTTTTCAACGTTCGTGACCTGGCTTTCCGGCACCTGCCACGCCTGCCCGGGGCTGTTCGGGCTGACAGGCGGCGTATCCAGCGGCTTGGCGTCGGTGAACATTGACATGTCTATTATGGCTTCGGCCTTTTCCGGGGCCGGCGCAGCGGGCTGGTTCGGAGCTGAGGCCACGCCCGACGATTTGGGCGTAAGGTAGTTTATGAAGTCCACGACCTCTTCCCCGCCGGGCAGGGTGGGCAGTATGACGCGGATATTGTCCGGGGTGGTAAGCAGCTCCCTGGCGAACTTTGTGACCATTTCCGCAGGCAGGGTATGAAGCTGCCGGTATATGTTGATAAGCCGGTTGGCGAAGAATATCGGGGAATCGTCCGCCGTCACCTCGTTGGTCTGGTTCGTCACGAAATCCCGCATGAACCTTGGGGTCCACGTGCGTTTCTTTATGCTTTGGGCCGTGGGTTTGCTTTCAGTGTTTTCGGGGGTGCTCAACGTTTAATCCTCGCAGTAAATCAAGACAACTTTGTGTAGGTCGGACAGCAGTCCGTTCTTGATGGTCACGCTTTCGCCCGTGACCATGTTGACGCCGTTTATGTCGTCGTCCTCGACGCCGAAGAACCGCAGCACGGACGCGTTGTTCGGGTCGCGCGCGTAAAGGGCCATGTCGTTCTGGACCACGTCCTTGCCCGGGTCAACGACCAGCAGGGCCTTGGCGGGCAGCGCCCCAAGCGGCGGGTCAAGCGCGATTTTTACGCAATATGTCCTTTTCGACAGCCCGGGCCCTGACGGGTAATGGAAGAACTGCGGGCTTAAACCGTTTTCCAGCCGTACCAGGCCAAGGTAATCGACGCTTCCGCGTATGGGGAACCTGACACCAGCTTGTGGCTAAGCAGCAAAGAGTGGTTGCCGCTGCCGTCGGGCACGCCGCCCTTGGGCAAAGAGAACAGCGGCTTGGAGGTCATGGCCGTCTGCTCGTCCAGCAGGCCGTTCTTGTTCAGGGTGTATATGTGGCGGCGCAGTTCCTGCGCGGTGAAGCCGTAGATAGCGGCAATCCTTTCCAGCTCTTCCACCAGGATTTCGCGGCGGCCCGTTTCTATGCGGTGCAGCACCGACAGGGTGATGCCGGCGTTCCTTGCCACCTGTTCAAGCGTCAGGGTCTTTTGGGTGCGCACATAGCGCAGGCCCGCGCCCAGGACTTTTATGCCGCTTTGGTAGTTGATTTTCAGGCGCTTTTCCTGCTCGCGCTGCCACGGCTCGATAACGCTGGGCAGGGCCGATTCTTCGTTGATGAAAATCTGGTCGATTGGGCAGCACAGGATTTCCGCGATTTTTTCCAGCTGTTCCTTTTTCACGCGGCGGTAACCGCGCTCTATCTTGCTTAAGGTGGTGATGTCTATCCCCAGGTCGTCGGCCAACGCCTGCATGCTTACTCCGCGGAGTCGGCGGAACGTGCGTATCTGGTTCGGAAAAATCAGCTCTTCCATTGCGGCCCCTGAAAAACAATACCTTGCAGATAGTTTATATCTTTTTGGGGCCGCTTGTCAACATTGGGAAAACTTTATGACAAAAAACCATAGCGGAAAAGGTTTTAGTGTGAAGAGCAGGGCGTTTTGTTATTATATTTATAGTACAGTCCGCCCGGGCAAGCGCGCCATTAGCGAGCTTCAAAGCGAGCGGGCGCGCGTGTCTTGCAGACCGCCTGGCTTCAGCCGCTTACGTGGCAGACAGTTGTTTTAGGTTGGCAAAAAACAAAGTATGGAAAGGCATTTTCTGTCCGCAAGAAAAATCGCAAAAACGCATTATCTTAGGGGAATCAGAGTTTTTGCGATTTTTCCGATAATGCGTCGCGCAAGCGCCACTCAATACAAAACCCCCTGCCG
>WRDZ01000074.1 GCA_009779595.1 Alphaproteobacteria bacterium
TCAAGCCTGGGGTTCAACGTGGTGTCTTCGGACGACTCGCCCAAGATGTGCGAAGTCGCCATGAAAAGGGGCTGCAAGAACGTAAAATGCGAAGGTTTCATGGACTTGAACGCGGTTGACGATTACAACATGGTTTGGGCGATGTCGTCCTTGGCTTTGGCCCAACCCGAAAGCCTGCCGCTTATAATAAGCAAGGTCTATACGGCGCTGAAGCCCAAAGGCATCTTCTTTATGAACCTGCGTTATGAAAACGAAGAGCCTTTGAAGGGGCTTCTGGGGCGCGCGGATTTGTTCCAGGTCCTGGATTTGTGGGGCTGCAAGGATTCCAGGACCGGGCGGGACGTCCATTGGCAGAACGCGGTCTTGCGCAGGAAATAGCAGATTTATGTTTACTTTTTCCGGCTGGTTTGGTATGATAGGCGGTATGCTGCGGCAGTCAAGGCTGGCTTAGCTCAGTTGGTAGAGCAACTGATTTGTAATCAGTAGGTCGGGGGTTCGAATCCCTCAGCCAGCACCATTCAAACCTATTCCGGTAACCCCAAGCTTTTCAGCGTCCTGTTTTAATAACCGGGCCAACCAATTTTTCCAACCCATCTATGTCTTCGGACAGAATCATTTCAGACACGTTGTCCAGAAATGCCGCCTTGCCATTTTGTGCCAATATGTGTTCGTCTTTTATAAGTCCGCATTTTTCGTGGAACTCGGATTCATGCTTCAACAAGGCCCCGGCATCACGGATTAAACCCATGGCGACATGATAAATCCCGGCATGCTCCCTGTTGTTGTAGGCAAACCCGAACAGTTCAGGGTTAAAAACCCCTTTGCGCACCAGCTGCCAAGCTGTACCGCCGTTTATGAATTCTTCGGCCGAAAGGCTGAATCTTCTTGTGTTCACATCCGCCACCTTCCACCCGTTGTCCCAATATTCCGCGACCCAGTGGCTTTCATAAAAATCATCAAACTCCTCGTCAAGATAGTTGGCAAATCCATACCGGCAGCGCGCCGGGATGTTTTTGCCCGCATAATGGCGACGGGAAGCATCGCAAAATGCCGGCAGGTTCCTGCGACGATATCATGGTCCTTGAATTCTTTTTCCAAATCGCCGACGGTCAGCCAGCGAGGCCAGTTTGATGAAGAAAAATTGTCCATATCTTCGTTCGGGTGAATCATCATCCGGCGCACTTGCGTCATGATTTCGGCGGGCGTTTTGCCGAACCGCGCGGCAAATTCCGCGGATATTGAGGTCCTTTTTCCTGGCTCGGTATAATATTTTATCAGTTTGTCAGTCATTTGTTCCTATAGTATAACAATCCGCGGCCAATAGCAACTGTGGACAACAGCACCAGTTCCAAAAGCCCGTATCCCCGGATTCTTTATTCGTAATTTTACCTATGTACATTTGCTCTTGACCAAGCATATAATAGGTTAAATGAAAAGGCAGGTGGGCAAATGATGATACAGTTCAAAAGTACGGTCCCGGGCAAAGCAGGCGCTTATGCAATATGCGTGGAAAAGGGGCTTAAAGCATTTGCGGCGGCCGCCGTGCTGGGTAAAGCCCTGGACAGCGATACTGCCAAAGCCTTGAAAAAGGTGGCTGATTTCACTGTGGACGCCGGGGATGTCGCGAATCTGACCCTGGCCGGGAAAGACGGCAGGATAGATTTGTTCTTTTACGGGGCGGGCAAAAGCTTTGACGCGGATTCCATCAAGGACATGGCCAAAAAGTTATACGCCGCTTTGGCTGCGGCCAAGGTCCAGGACGCGGTCATCGTGCTGCCCGAAAAGCTTGATGCGGGCGGTTTCTATGTTCAGCTGAGCATGGCGGCGTACAGTTTCGACAAGTACAAAACCAAGCCGGCCGCCAAGAAGATAAAGAAAATAACCCTGGCCGGCGGCAAGGGCAAGGTTGACGCGGACGCGTGCAAGGCTATGGCGGACGCGGTCGCGAACTCCAGGGCTTATGTGGACGAGCCGGCGAACGCGCTGACCCCGCAGAAGTTCGCGCAGAGCCTTGCAAAGCTGAAGGATTTGGGCGTCAAGGTGAATGTCATGGACAGGCAGCAGCTTGAAAAAGAGGGGCTGAACCTTATCATTGCCGTGGGGCGTGGCTCGGCCAACCCGCCGTGCCTGGTTATAATGCAGTACCAGGGCGCGCTTGCGAACGCCGGATATGCCGCGCTTGCCGGAAAAGGCGTGTGCTTTGACTCGGGCGGCATAAACATCAAAGACGCTCCCGAGGAGATGTTCCAGGACATGACCGGAGCCGCAATCGTCGCCGGAGCCATCGAATACCTGGCGCGCGTAAAGGCCAGGGTCAACGTGGTCGCGACTGTCGCTTTGGTCGAGAACATGCCGGGCTGCGACGCTTTGAAACCCGGCGACATAATAAAGTCGTACAAAGGCAAGACGGTCGAGATAGCCAATACCGATGCGGAAGGCCGCCTGATTCTGGCCGACGCCATGGCTTATGTGCAGGACAAGTTCGCGCCCAAGGCCATGGTGGATGTGGCCACGCTTACCGGGCTTGCGGTGATGATGTTCAAAGAGCGGCGGGCCGCGCTGTTCCCGTCCAGCGATAAACTGGCCGCCCAGCTTGAAAAAGCCGGCGAAAAGACGGGCGAGCTTTTGTGGTCCCTGCCCATGGACGATTATTACGGGGACCTTATGAAGTCAAGCCGCGCCGATATTTCGAACTATACCAGCACGGGCGGCGGGGGCAGAGGCTCTCCGATTTCGGCCGCGAAGTTCTTGGAGGCTTTCGTGGACACCCGCAAAACGCAGTGGGCGCATATCGACCTTGCAAATACTACGTTTATCGACCGCATGTCCACCGGATGGGGAGTTCGGCTTTTAACGACCTGGATTCTTGACAACTTTGCAAATGGAAAACCGCGATGACCGACAACAAACCTGATATCTGCTCGTCAAAACTGCTTGAGCTTATACGCAAGCATATGGAAAGCGGCAAGCCCGACAGGACCAAGAACGTGTTCACGCTGTCGGGCATGCCGGGCGCCGGGTCGACCGAAATCGCAAGGATAATGGCCAAAAAGCTTGACCTTAAAATCTATAATAAAGAGTTCATCCGCGATTTTTCCGAGTTCATGGGCATAAACCGCAGCGCTTTCGACCTGGTTTCCGAGGAAAAGGGCGATGCCAAGGATTTCTGGCTGTACCGCATATTCGGCGGCGGCGAGGTCACCAACGAGAAAATCCGCCAGCACCTTGACAAGTTCTTTTACGCGCTGGCTTCCATGGGCAACTGCATAGTCGTGGGGCGCGGCGGGCATGTCGCGCTGAAGGACGTGGCTACTTTGCGCGTGCATATAGTCTGCGAAAAAGACGTCAGCATCAAGCGCATAATGAAACGCAACTCGGTTTCCTATCAAGAGGCAGAGCAAAGGTACAAGAAAGCCCTGGCCAGCGCGGGACGCTTCGTATGGAACATATACAACTCGCGCCTTAACGAGGCCATAAACTTCGACGTGGTCATCAACACCACCAAGCTGGACGACCCGGAATATGTCGCGGACATGCTGATAGAGGCGGCGCAGCGCCGGAATTTCGGCGTTTTCTAGTATTCTCTTCTAGCGCCCTAGACCGATTGTATCAGCGGCAGCAGCGGTGTTTTGGGCAGATGCCCTTCATGGCAGATGATTTCGTTGGCGCATATGTTCCCGATTTTCAAGCTTTGCTTTAAGGTAAGCCCTTTTATCCGGCCGTACAGGAAGCCAGCCGCGAAAGCGTCGCCGGCTCCGTCCTTGTCGACAACAGCGGATATCTTTTCCGGCTTTACCATGACGATGTCCTGGCGTATGGCGGCGGCGGCCCCTTTATGGCCCAGCGTCGCGATGAACAGAGTGCGCGGGCTGAACGCCAGCCCTTCGGTGAATGACCTTATTATGCCGTTCGCCGGGAACAGGCACTGGATTTCCGATTCGTTGCCGATAAGTATGTCGATGAATTCCAGGGCTTTAAGTATGACCCGGCGGTATCTTTCAATCACGGCCTTGTCGGGCAGGGTGCACGCCACGGTAAGGCGGCAGCCTTTGGCGAACTTCAAAAGCTCGGTCAGGTATTTCTGGTTGCTTTGGTATTCGAACAAATAGCCCTCGGCCAGCAAGAAACGCGCGTCCAGCATGGCGGCGGTGTTTATGTCGACCCAGAAAAGCCGGCTGCTTGCCCCCAGGTATATGGCTTTTGCGATTTGCCCGTCAGGGGCTTGAATCATGAAACACCTGCCGGTCTTGGGGTTTTCGGGTGATTTGGGCAGCGGCTCGCGCAGCATGTGCACCCCGCGCTCGACCAGGCTTGACAGGAAAACCGTACCGGCTTCGTCGTCGCCGGCCTGGCCTATGTACGCGCATGAAATGCCCAGAGAGCTTGCGA
>WRDZ01000075.1 GCA_009779595.1 Alphaproteobacteria bacterium
GTGTCGATGCCGCTTTTGGCGCGGTGCACTATGGTTTCATAAACCTTGCCGCGCGCGAACGGGGTATAGCTTTTCTGATACCAGAATGCTCCGACGGTCAAAACCGCAATCGTCCAGACCAGCCCGACAAGCAGCCCGAACATGAAAAGGCAGACGACGCCGGCCATGGTGAACGCGACTATGGGCGCTATCCACAGCCACGGCATATATACCGGAGCGCCCGGCATATTGTACTTTTCTGGGTTTATCTGCAGTTTCACAATCCCGGCGTTAATCGCGCTGACAAGCCCGTTGTAAGCCATGATTTTTGCGGTTTTCCTAATCATGAACACAAGTCTATACGGGTTTTTGCAGCGCGTCCAGAGGTTTTTTATACGACCGCCTGCCTGCGTGTTTCGCCAGCCTTAATTTATATACCTGTTTATGATTTTATCAAGCAGGCCTTCTTCTTTCATTTCGTCCAGCACGTCTTGCAGCTGCTCGACTATACGGTCGTCGACGTCCAGGCTGAAGCCGATGAATTGCCCGGTTCTAAACACGGTCAATGTGTCTTCATACTTGTCTGTCAACTGCGCATTTTTCAACAAAAATTTGCCGGGAAGCCCGCCGTATATCCAAATGTCCGCGCGGCCCGCTTCCAGGTCGGCAAAGTTTTCGGCAACCGACCTTCTGGCGATGATATTTTGCTCGGGAACACCCAGGCGCTTGGCTTGGACATGCCCGATATCGTTCTTGACTACGGCGACCCTGAAATTCTTCACCTCGCCATCATAGGTAATCTTGAAATCGCGGTCCTTGCGGGCGAAAACGTTGACCGTACTGGCCGTAATAGGCCCGACCCATTTGAAAAGGTCTTCGCGCACGGGTGTCCTGCTCATCGCGAAAATACCCTTGTTCGGCCCTTTCAGCACGGTGTTATACGCGGTGTTCCAATCGGTTATGATTATGTCTTTGACGCCTTTCCTGGTGTTGTGTTTTTTGAACGCATGCTCCAGGATTTCGGTGGCTATGCCAACAAGTTTGCCGTCTTGGGTGAAGTTCAGGGGCGGAAACTCTTCGGTATAAAAGGTGATGTCGTCAAGCGTTTGGGCGTTGCCAAGCCTTGCAGCCGTCAAAAGAATAGCCAAGATGGCAAAGAGTGAAGAACCTTTCATACTTACTTATCTCCTTAAAAGTTTGTGCATTACATATCTATGATTATATATCAATTTGTAAACAAATGGTTAGTTTCTAAACAATATTATTATCCGCCGGCGTTGAACAATTCGGCTTCAGGGAAACCGTTGGTCCTTATCCTTTCCAAAGCTTGTTCAGCGTCCGTGGCCGACCTGAACCCTCCTATCTGCACGCGGTAAAACGACTGGCCGTCGATAGTCGCCTCTTGCGTGAAACCGTTTATGTCCCTGGCAAGGGTGTCCGCGGTTTCCCTGCTGGTGAACGAGCCCACCTGTATAAAGGGTTGGCTTTGGTCAAGAGTGGCGGTCCTTCCGTGCGGTATGCTGGCTACGGTCTGCATGTCACTTTCCGCAAAATACGTAGGCCTTGGTGCCTGTGGTGCTGCCGGCTCGGCGGTCCGCGTTTCTCTTGCCGCGAAATACGTAGGCCTTGACGATACAGCGGGCGCCGCGGTCTGCGTGCCCCTTGCCGCGAAATACCCAGGCCTTGGCGGCACAGTAGGCACCGCGCCCTGGAACGAGCCTCCCACCCGCATGGCCTGCTGCTGGGCTGCGTGGCTTTCCCTGGGCATAATTTCAACCAGCACTTTCTGTATGCCCTTTTCTTTGAAACCCAGCTCCTGGGCAGCGCGTTTGGACACGTCGATTATGCGGTCGCCGACAAACGGGCCGCGGTCGTTAACACGCAGCACCACGCTTTTCCCATTGGACTTGTTGGTCACGCGCACAATCGAGGGCATGGGCAATGTCCTGTGCGCCGCGGTCATCGAGTGCATGTTGAACCTTTCCCCGTTGGCGGTGACCCCTTTGTGGAAATCCGCGCCGTACCACGAGGCGATGCCGACTTCCCTGTATCTCTTGTCAACCTTGGGCACATGGGTCCTTCCTGCTATCTGGTACGGATTGCCTATCTTGAAATGCCCCACCTGAGAGTCAGGCTTGTGGGGCACCCGCGACGTCGAGGACGCGCAGGCGCAAAGGCTAAGGGCCAGAAGGATTGCTATTGCTGTTTTCATTTTGAAGCTCCTCTATTTCTTCCCTGCGCAGGCGGTTCAGCAGCTGTTTGGAAGCAAAACCGTCGACCGGGATATTGTTCTGCTGTTGGTAATTGACGACGGCCGCAATGGTCAGCGGGCCTTTCTTGCCGTCGATTTCACCTTCATAAAAGCCGCGTTTCTTAAGCAGTTCCTGCAGTTGCTCAAGCTCGGGCGGCTGCAGGAACTGGACGCCCCTGACGTGCATCAGCTGCCCGCCCCAGGCTATGCGGTCGGCCAGATGGCCCACGGCCAGCGCATACAGTGTCGAGCGGTTCCACCTCATTATCACGTCGAAGTTGGGGTACACAAGGAAAGCCACTCCATTAATGCCTTCGGGAAGCAGCAGCCTTGCGGAGATTTGGCTGTCGGGCAGCGGCTTGCCGTCCGCGGCGGTTATGCCAAGCCTTTTCCATTCGGTCACGGTGCGCGCGGTCCTAAGGTTCACGTTGTTAAGCCTGCGCGGGTTCTGCACTTTGACTTCACGCCCCCAGCGCTGCTTTTCCTGCCATCCCTTGCGTTTCAAGAAATTAGCGGCCGAAGCGAAGGAATCCTCTTTCGAGTTGAACAAATCCCTGCGCCCGTCGTTGTTGAAGTCCACGGCATACCGCCTGTAGGACGACGGTATGAACTGGAAATTGCCCATGGCTCCGGCCCACGAGCCTTTTACGTCATGGGGTATGTGTCCCCTGTCGATGAGCCACAGGGCGGATATCAGCTCTTCCCTGAAAAAGGCCCCGCGGCGGCCGTCGAACGCCAGGGTAGCTATGGACGGGACGACCGGGAACGTGCCCTGCCTTGTCCCGAAGTTGGATTCCAAAGCCCAGAACGCAAGGATGTACTGGGGCGGCACCCCGTATTCGTTGCGTATCCTTTCCAGCAGGACGCGGTTTTCCCTGTACATCTGGCGGCCTTTTTGTACGCGCGCTTCGTTGACCATCATGGACATGTACTGGGCCAGCGACAGGTTGAATTCCGGCTGCGTGCGGTCCCTTTGTATGACCATCTGACTGGGTACGGTCAAGGTGTCGATGGTGCGCTCAAGCGTTGTTTCCGATATGCCGCGCCTGCGGGCATAGCCGCGGAACTCGTCCCTCCAGGCGGTAAAATCCTGTTCGCGCCTGGTGTCGGGCGCGGCAAAGGCAGCAACGGCAAGCATGCAGAAGCACGCTGTTATGGCGGATATGCGCAATAGTTTCATCAATCTATGTTAACACGCCAGGGTTAATGGTTTGTTAATGCAACAGGGTTTTATTGATTTTCCTTGGGCACGGCATTTTTGCGAGGCTTGAGGTAAATTAATGCTTTGTTAGCTGTTTGGCTATACGGTTATCTTTAAAGTGTAATATTACGATGGAGGATAATGGTGGCAGTTATAGAAGGTATTGTGGCCAGCAATGTTTCCAATGTGGCGAGGTTTCATGAGCTGCAAGGGATTCAAGGCTATGAATCAGGTGCGGCCCCAAAGGCCGGCATTCCTGTTCAGACATGGAATCAGGCTGCTAATCCTAACCCTGAAAATGTGGCCGGAAAGCCTAAAGATATAGAAGATGCAAGGCTTGCTAATTTGCGGGCAAGAATGAATCAAAGGTGAACGTCATCAGGTCTTGCCCTTGGTTTTTGCTCCGCCGGCCAGCGGGTGCTTTTGCATGACCGTGTCGGCCAGGGTTTTGGGCGTCAGGTGGGTATAGATTTCGGTTGTGGCTATGCTTGAATGCCCCAGCAGTTTCTGCAGGCTGCGCAAATCGGCTCCGTTCTGCAGCATGTATGTTGCGAAGCTGTGGCGCAGTATGTGCGGGGAAACAAGGCTTTGGTCCAGACCCGCCTTGCGCGCGGCCAGTTTCAGCATCTTGAAAAAACCCGCGCGCGTAAGGTGACCGCTTGCGCCGCGCGAGGGGAACAGCCATATGGAATCCCTGCCTTTGGGGCTGTAATCGAACCGCCTTATCTTATAGTCTTTCAACGCGGCCTTCAGGTCGTCGGATATTATGACTATGCGCTCTTTTTCGCCCTTGCCGCGCACGATTGCGTACGGCTTGTCGCCGGTGACAGCGGAATAGGGCAGGGTCAGAAGCTCGGTCACGCGCAGGCCGGTGGAAAAAGCGACGGCCAGCAA
>WRDZ01000076.1 GCA_009779595.1 Alphaproteobacteria bacterium
AAGGTTGCCGTGCTGCCCGCGGATTTCGTACTTGTACGAATCGCCGGACTGGACGTGCGGCAGGAAGATTTCCCACACCCCGCTGCCCCCGCGCGTGCGCATTGTGTGCACCCTGCCGTCCCACGCGTTGAAATCACCCACTACGCTTACGCTTTTGGCGTTAGGGGCCCATACCCCGAAAGCCGTGCCTTTGACGCCGTTTATCTCTTTGATGTGCGCTCCCAGGAAACGGTATATCTCTTCGTTGTTGCCCTGCGAAAAATACAGCAGGTCGTCGTCGGGGATTACCGGCATGAAGCAATACGGGTCTTCGATGGAGTATTCGCCGTTGTCCCACGACTCGATATGCAGCTTGTACGGGAAGCAGTGAGCGTCCTGTCCGAAATCGGCCACGAAAAAACCCTGATTGTGCAGCCGCTTCATTTCCGTAAGCTCGCCAGTCTGCTTGTTCACAACCCGTATGTTGCGCGCGTCCGGGCGGAAAACCCGCACTTCCAGATGGCGCGAATCGGCGTCGCGGTGCATGCCCAGAATCGCGAACGGATCATGGTACCCAACCGAAACAATTTTTTCAATTATATGCGAATTTTTTTGAACGTCCAAAACCATATCTCCCTGTAATGCTAAGTATCGCCTTGCTTCCCACAACTTTCCATAAGATTAAGTATGGATAAAAAAAATTATATTTCAAGCTAAATATTAATACTTTTTTTATTTTATTTACTTAAAGTTATAGATAAGTTCAAGCACGATTACGGTCGTGTATTGAAAGTTAGGTGTACTGAATTAACTACTAAGTGATCCGAAACGCAATCGAATACTATGTCGTCGTCTGGATCAGTGTTAAATAAAGTACGGCTTAGGCTGAAACTATATAATATTGATTTGGAGTTTGAACAATGATGATGAACATGAATATAGATGAAGACAAAGTCAGAATGCTTGCCTATTCTATGTGGGAAGCTGATGGTTGTCCGATGGGGCGCGCCGAGGAACACTGGATGAAAGCTATGGAGGCTATGATGGCAAAAGCTGCTGCTAAAAAACCCGCTGCGAAGAAACCCGCCGCGAAACCCGCCGCGAAAAAACCCGCCGCGAAGAAAAAGAAATAACTTTACTGTTATTTCAATAAATAAAAACGCGTCTTGTTATAGGGCGCGTTTTTATTATGCCTATTCATGCCGGGTCTGTGGCGTGCGCGTCCCGCCCGGGCCAGCGCCAAAGCGAGCCGAAAAGCGAGCGACGCGCGCCGCCTGTGGGCGGGCGGACGCGCGTGTCCTGCGGACCGCCTGGCGGTGCCGCTGTCGCGGCAGGTTGTCTATAAAAAGAAATTATGCACACAAAAAAAACCGGAGCCGTTTAAGCTCCGGGTTTTTATGGCAAAGGCTTGCTGCCGCTTGTCAGATGACCAGCTGCAGTCTTGCAGACTTGTCGCGTTCAAGCAGCCCTTCGCTGACCTGCAGGTTCGAGTTTATAATCGCGTCCAGCTTTTCTTCGTCCATTCCGCCCGCGCGGCCCAGCTCTATCGTCTTGGCCGCGTTGTATTCGGCAAGGCGCAGGAGGTTTTGCCGCACAGCCGCTCCAAGATGGTGCGGTTCGGACTTCATGAACGATTTTATGGCAGTCCATATCTGCAGGTTGGTGTACAAGGCGTTCGTCATTGCAACCTTGTCGTTCTTTTCCTTGGCGTTGGCCATATCGACCGCCGCGCTTAGCAGCACGAACGCTTCGTACTGCGGCTGAGTCAAAGTATTGCCTTCCAGCAGCCCTTCCGCAATCTGCAGGTTCATATTTGCCAGGACCCCCAGCTTGTTCCTGTCGAATTGCGCCCGCAATTTCAAAGTGGTGGCCGCGACAAAGTCGGCGACCTTCAGCACGTTCACTTTCAGCTTCGGCGGCAGTTCGCTTTCCGGGCTCTTGACAAGGGTCTTGATTTTCAGCCACATCGCAAAATTCTCTTCCAATGCTTTGGCTATTTGGGCCTTGCTTGCGTTGGGCTCTTTTGCGTCATAAAGCTGTATAGAGGATTCTATCAGCGTCAAAGCCTCTATTTCGTTTTCGTTGCGGTTATTTTCCGCGCACTCCATCAAACCTTCGGCAACCTGGAGGTTGGCATTGACAATGCTGTCCATCTGGGCGTCCGTCAGCTTGCCGTGCTTTCCGACAATATTGGCCACAATATAGTCTGCCAAGCGTATAAGGTTGGTTTTGGTTTCATCTGCCAGCGGGTGGTGCGGCGACGAAACCAAAGTTTTCATGCCTATCCACAGCTGCAGGTTTTCGTCCAAAGCCTCTACGATGTTCTGCATGCTTTTGCTTTTGCGGGCATTGGAAAGATCGCGCGCCGCCTGAACGAACGCCAAAGCGTCCTTTTCAAGGCTGCCCTCTTCTTCGGCTGTGCTTGCGCCTTTGGCGCCCGTGCGTTTGGCGCTGCGCTTGACCTCATGTGAGTGCCCCATGTCCTTGCCCCCCAAGTGGCATCCGCATGTGCACATAGGCTTCTTCCCGGATTCTGCCTTCGACATTACTGTCTTCGTGGACTTTGCAGCGGCTTTCTTTTTCACCGCCTTGCCTTTGGTCTTGGTTTTGGTCATAACAATCTCCTTAAAGTTTGATACTCTATATAAAGACGCTAGCACTATGCGGCGCAAAAATCCATAAGCTTTTAGTTGATTTAAAAACCGTTAACTTACAACACGTTGTCCGCATCAGAACGGCGCTATTACGTTAAGAATCTGCTGGCCGTAACGCTGGTTCTGCACGTCGTTCAACGCTCCCCTGCCGCCGTAGGCCAGCCGCAGTTCGGCAATCTTGTCCGAGCTTATCGTATTGTTTGCCAGGATATCCGCGCGGCGTATCACACCCGAAAGTGCCAAAAGCCGCATTTCGTTGTTCACCCTGACCTCTTGCGAGCCGTTGACCACCATGTTCCCGTTGGGCATAAGCTGGGTGACTATGCCGGCCATCGTAATCGTTATGGTCTCGTTGCGGTTTATCGCGCCCGCCCCCGTGTTGCTTGTGGCCGAGGTTACATCGAACAGGTTGGCCGGATTCGCGCCGCCCGGCAGGACTTTGGTTATATAGTTCTCGAACCCACCCAGCGCGTTTATCCTCATCGTGTCTGTGTTAAGAGAGCGCGAAGTCTGGGTCTGGTTGCTCATCCTGGCGGCGTCGCTTATGGTCACAAGTATGGTAAGTATGTCCCCGACCTGGGAAGCGCGCTGGTCCTTGAAGAACGCCTGCGACCCCGGCTGCCAAAGCGAGTTCAGGCTGTTGGGATACCGAATGGGCGGCGGCATGGGCAAAGCAACCTTCGGATAGTCGGTGCCGTCGATGGGCGACAGCTCATGCATTTTCCCCACATCCGACAGCCGCCCGAAAATATGGCAGCCCGTCATGGACAAACAAGCAAAAGTTACAATAAGTGTTTTACGCATCACATCCTGTCTCCATTTATCTGCACTACCGACGACGACATCACCACCGCGTCCACAATCTTGTTGCTTTTCGTGTTTTGCACGCGGATAAGCTCGCCCTTGGCCCCGTTGTCCAGCGCGCGCCCCTGTATCGTCATCACCATGCCGTGGTTCACATAGCGCACCGTCACCGGCCTGTTCCGCAGCACCGAATAAGGCATGCGCACCTGGTTTCTGGACACGCCCACCCCGGCCCGCAGCGTAGTCCTTGCCTGCTTGCCGATAAGCTCGTTTTCATTCATTATGATGCTGGTTATCGGCCTGACTTCCCTGTATTCGACCATATCGGCGTGGATAATCTCGCCGGCCCTTACCGGAACAATCAGCACGGCCGCGTTCACAAGGTTGCCGGCGGCCTGCGCCGCCTGGGACAGTAAGGTTAACGCGCAAATCAGTAAAATCCGTTTTATCATCTTGCTACCCTATCTTAAGTTTGTCAAAGTGCTCATCATCTGGTCGGCTGTCTGGATAACCTTCGAGTTCATTTCATACGCCCTCTGCGCGCGGACCAGCTCGGTTATTTCGGACACCACGTTGACGTTGCTGCCTTCCAGGAAATACTGGCTGATTGAGCCGTATCCTATCGTTCCCGGAGCCGCCACGTTCGCCGCGCCGGACGCGGGTGTTTCAAGGAACATGTTGCCGCCTATCGCTTCCAGCCCGGCTTCGTTGGGGAACGTGGCAATCTGCAGCTGCCCGACGTTGCTAAGCGCGGTCTGGCCGTCAAGCTTGACCCACACCTCGCCCTGCGCGTTGATGGTGACGTCGATTGCGTCCTGCGGTATGGTAATCCCCGGCAGCACGGTATATCCGTCGTG
>WRDZ01000077.1 GCA_009779595.1 Alphaproteobacteria bacterium
AGCCTTATCCCCTGGCGGCCATAGCGTCCTGTACCAGCCGGGACGCAGCATCGATAACCTGGTCCATTGTCATGCCGGTCGAGTCTATCACCGTGCCGTCTTCGGGTATGCGAAGAGCTCCGAACTTGCGGTTGATGTCGCTTTCGTCGCGGGTGCGCACGGTTTCCAGGATTTCTTCGAAACTGTGGCTCATGCCTTTGGATTCAAGCTCTAACTGGCGGCGTTTGGCCCTGGATTCCTGCGACGCGGTAAGGAAAATCTTGACATCCGCGTTCGGGAAAACCTTGGTCCCGGTGTCGCGGCCTTCCACAATCACGCCGCCAGCCGGGCTGTTGTCGGGCAAGACAGCCGCGGCCACAAACTCTTTCTGCATCTTGTCGAACTTTTCGCGGACAAAGGGGAAGCGGCTGACGCACGACGCTCCGCGGCCCATTATCTCGTTAGTGATTTCGTCCTGCCGCGCCATGCAGCGGTTCATCCGCTCAAGCGTGAACTGCGGCAGAAGGTTTTCAACCTCGGCTTCGTCGTCGCACGATTGGCCGTTGTCCGAAACGAACAGCGCCAGCGAGCGGTACAGCTGCCCTGTGTTGAGGTATGCAAAACCTGATTTTTCAGCCAATTTCCTTGCAAGCGTGCTTTTTCCCGCGCCGGCCGGCCCGTCTATCGCCACAATAAAATTATTTTTCATAAAAAACTCCTTGATTTATTCTCAAATGTATCATATTTAATCCTCCTAAAGCAATTTTTTTTTGGAAAGGAAGCAAAATGGCCTCGAAATTCGGTATCAAACGCACTTGCATGACCTGTGGCGAACATTTCTTCGACCTTAACAAGAATCCTTACAAATGCCCGAAATGCGGGAAGGAGATGGCGCCCGAGGACGTGTGGAAAGCTCGCGGCGTGGCGATTCGCGCGCGCAAGAAAGAGGCCGACGACCTAGACATATCCATGCTGCTGGAAACCCCGGGCGTGGACGACGCTGAAACCGATTCGCTGGACGTGCTGGAAGACACGTCCGAACTTGGGGGCGCAGACGAGGACCTTAAGCAATACTATGGCAAGGGCGACGCCCCATCCGACGAGGACGACGAATAGCCAAGCCCAATCAAATCTTTTCCCGCAGCTGTTTCAAATCCTCCCACACATGGCGCTTGTATGCCGGCGAGCGCAGCAGGAACGCGGGGTGGAATGTCGGCATGACCGGTATATTGTCGCCGCGTTCGTTTTTATAGCTGTGCCATGTTCCGCGCAGCTTGGTGATTCCGGCGCTTGTCCCAAGCACGCATTGCGCGGCCGTGCCGCCAAGCAGCATTATTACGCTTGGGTTTATCAGCTCGATATGCCGGGCGACGAACGGCAGGAACACCGCGATTTCGTCGGGCGACGGAGTGCGGTTCGCAGGCGGGCGCCACGGCAGCACGTTGGTTATATAGACCGTTGTGCGGTCAAGCCCTATGGCGGCCAGCATCCTGTCCAGCAGCTGCCCGGCCTCGCCCACAAAGGGGATGCCCTGCCTGTCTTCTTCCGCGCCCGGAGCTTCGCCTATAAGCATGACCCTGGCGTCCGGGTTGCCGTCGCTGAACACGAAATTCCTTGCCGTTTCCTTCAGGCGCGACGGGTGGCTGCGCAGTTTCATTGCCAGCTCGTCCCTGTCGGCAGCGTCCACCTTTTCAAGCTTCACGGTTTTCGCGGGCAACGGCTGGGCTGCCTGGGCGGGCTGCTGCCGGTCCGCGTGCAAAGGCTTTTGCGACAGGCGGTTCTGCGGGGTTTCCCCTGTGAAGAAGCCTATCCCCGAATTAAAAAGTAAAACAAAGTCTTTTACATTCGCAAATTCCATGTTATAGATTATATATGAGAAAAAGATTCGCGACAAGGATTTTAATACTAAGCTGCCTTCTGGCCGTCATTCTAAGTTGTTGCATAATAGACAACAAGAGAAACGCAAGGCTGCAGCAGCATTACGTATTCCCCGGCATGAGGACGAACTTCAGCAACCTGCATACCGGGCATATCAATTTCGGCCCGTATCTGATTGCCCAGCACGCGCGCTCGACCGGGGACAGCGCCAGGGCGGCCGCGGCCATGCGGCAGGCGCACGCGAACGACCCGGGCAATGTCGACCTTTTGTACGACACTTACATCGCTTTGGCATTGAACGACGACTTTGCCCTGGCCGCACAGTATGCCAAGAAGCTTCCGCAGGTGGCCGAGGGGCAGTCTTTGGTCGGCGCCATAATCATTGCCGCGGACTATATAAAGAACGACAATTTCGAGGCTGCGTTCAAGGCTTTGTCGCAAAATAACCTAAATAATTCCGGCGGGCTGGTGATTATGCCAATACTGCGGGCATGGACCATGACGGGCACGGGAAAGCATACCGTGGCCCAGGCCATAAGACAGCTGGATTCCCTGAAAGCCGACAAGAACCACCGGCCTTTGTACGACCTTAATGTCCAGCAGATAAGGGCCAAGGAAAGCCCGGTGGACGGGATAGCGAACTCGCTGTACATATTCGCGATTTCCAATTACAAGCTGGGCAACATCGACACGACCGAGCTGTTCGCCCGCATGGTGCTGTTCTTAAGGCCCGATTCTCCCGACGCAATCGCCGTGCTGGGCAGCGTCCTGGAAGCGCGCGGTTTCTATACGCAGGCCGATGCCGTATATGACCGCATAGACCCCAAGTCGCCGGCATACCCCATAATCGCCCGCAAAAAGGCGATGAACAAGCTGGTGAACAGGCACTTCGACACTGCCTTGATGCTGTTCGAAAGGCTGGCCAAGGCGCATCCGGACAACCCCATGTTCCAGCTGGACATCGGCGACACCCTGCGCGCGCAAAGAAAATTTGACCAGGCGGTAAGGCATTACACGAATGCCATAAACCTTTTCGGCGACGACAAAGATGTTTGGACCGCGCATTTCGGCCGCGCCATCGCTTACGAGCAGAACAACCAGTGGAAACTGGCCGAAGCCGACCTTCTGAGGGCTTTGGAAATAGTCCCGGACAATTTCGAAATAATGAACTATCTGGCATATGTGTGGACCGACCGGAACGAGAACCTTGACAAGGCCCAGGAAATGCTTGAAAGGGCCGCAAGGATGGCCCCAAGGAACCCCGAAATCATCGACAGCCTGGGGTGGGTGTACTTCAAGCAGGGCAAGCTGGACAAGGCCATCAAATATCTTGAGCAGGCCGCGGCCATGCTGCCGGCGCACCCGGTGGTCAACTATCACCTGGGCGAGGCATATTATCAAGCCGGGCGCAAGCTTGAGGCCGCATTCCAGTTCAACCGGGCCCTTAATGCCAAGGACGCGAAGGACGAGCTGAAACCCGCTGAAATCCAACGCATGAGAAATTTTCTGGACTCGCGTTAACTTTTTAACCCGGCTTTAACCTTTCAAATATATCCTATGGACAGTTCAATAATACATGGAGGCTGTCATGGAATATATCGTTATCGTCGGCATTGTGCTTCTGGTCATAGTTTTAAGAAGCTCTTTGGTCATGGTCACGCAGGGTTATAAATTCACGGTGGAAAGGCTTGGCGAATACAAAGGCACGTTAGAGCCGGGGCTGACCTTCATCATACCGTTTTTCGACCGCATCGGCGCAAAGATAAACATGAAGGAACAGGTGCTGGACATACAAAGCCAGGACGTCATCACCCGCGACAACGCCATGGTGCGCACGGACGGCGTCGTGTTCTTCAAGATACTCGAGCCACAGAAAGCGGCATACGCTATCACCGACCTTGAAGCCTCCATTGTCAGGCTTGTGCAGACCAACATCCGTACCGTGATGGGCAGCATGGAAATGGACGAACTGCTGTCGCAACGCGACGCCATCAACATCAAGCTGCTTTCCGTGATGGACGACGCCACAGGCCCGTGGGGCGTGAAAGTCACACGCGTTGAAATCAGGGATATCGCTCCCCCGCAAAACATGGTCGAGGCCATGGCCCGCCAGATGAAGGCCGAGCGCGACAAGCGCGCAGTCATACTTGAAGCCGAAGGCATCAAGCAGGCCGAAATCCTGAAGGCGGACGGCTTGAAGCAGGCCACCATACTTAACGCCGAAGGCCTGAAAGAGGCCGCGTACCGCGAGGCTGAAGCGCGCGAACGCCAAGGCCAGGCCGAAGCCAAGGCCACGGAAGTCGTGTCAAGGGCTGTCGAGAACGGGAGCCTGCAGGCGCTTAGCTATTTCATTGGCCTGAAATCTTACCGATGCCGTCAACAGCGGAAACCCCAGAGCAATAGAAACGCAATTACGAGCTGCGGGCGTTGAGCCA
>WRDZ01000078.1 GCA_009779595.1 Alphaproteobacteria bacterium
GCGCGCAGTATATGGCCGGGCGCACCCCGAACCCGTGCGTGCGCTGCAACTGCATGATGAAATTCGGGCTGTTGCCGGCCGCTGCCAGGGACATGGGGATTGATTTCGATTTTTTCGCCACAGGGCACTATGCAAGGATTACCGGCGATTTCCGGCTGCGGCAGGCGGCTGACAAGGCGCGGGACCAAAGCTATTTCCTGTACAGGCTGACGCGCCAGCAGCTGCAAAAGACGCTTTTCCCGCTGGGCGAACTTGCAAAGGCCCAAGTGCGGCAAATGGCCAAAGAGCACGGTTTGCAGGTCGCCGACCAGCCCGACAGCCAGGATTTCTACTCGGGCGATTATGCGGACCTGCTGGACGCCAAGCCGTCCCCCGGCGACATAAAGATGCCCGATGGAGCGGTCGTCGGCCGCCACGACGGGTTTTGGCGCTATACAATAGGGCAGCGCAAAGGGCTTGGCGTAAGCGCGCCCAAGCCGCTGTACGTCGTCGATATAAAACCCGAACAAAATCAGGTAGTTGTCGATTTCGCCCCGCCGCTTAGCCAAGGGTGTACGATTGTCGATTCAACAGGCGATTTTGCCGCAAAAGAAAAGTTGTGGATAAAAGTACGCTCTGGCGCGACTCCGGTTCCAGGCTGGGTGGACTCGGATGGCCGCGCCACATTCGAAGAACCGCAGCTGGCCGTGCCGGGGCAGTCGCTGGTGGCCTATGATGGCGACATGGTGGCCGGCGGCGGAATCATAGAAAAAACTTTCTAGGGCTTAACCATTGCTTAACAGTATTCCCGTAAACCTAATACAGTTTCAATGAATCTGTGCGGGGGGCTTATGCAGATATCCGAAGTGATGGACAGGCTTGAAAAATGCGGGTTCGCGGTGATGATAGAGCCTATGACCTCGCGCGACCTTGTGGCGTTCGCCCAGGTGGTCAAGACATCCGGCCTGCACGAGCTGCCGCCCGATTATCAGGAATTCCTGAAGTTCTCCAACGGCCTTGTGCTGGACGACGCGGTGTTCTTTTCCACCGACAGCATCATTTCATGCGACGACGACAGCAACTTCGCGGACTTCATAAACTCGAACAAAAGCTATCGCAGGGTGCGCGGGTTCAGGGATATTTTGGTCCTTGGGGTGGGCGACCACGACGTGTTCGCGTTCGATGTGAAAAGGCGGCTGTACGTGATATTGGACAGGGAAACCCACGAGGAAATCGACAGGTTCGGCAAATTCGCCAACTTCCTGGCATCGCTGATAGACGAACGCCGCGACAGCATGGCGTAAGTATTTGACATAACCCCCCTTATCGTGGTATAACCGTGTACGGCACGGCCCCTTAGCTCAGCTGGATAGAGCAGCTGCCTTCTAAGCAGCAGGTCAGACGTTCGAGTCGTCTAGGGGTCGCCAGGATTTTAAGACGAAAACTAGTAGATAATATGATAATTGATTGGAACACCATAGCAAATATCACCACCGCTGCGGCAACTCTTGGATTGGTCGCTGCTGCGTGGTTCGGTTTGCGTACTTGGCGCAAAGAGCTTATCGGTAAAAAGAAAATAGATTTGGCTGGCCAAATCATGGAAAGTGTTTGCGATATTCGGGATTTGTTGTTTTTTGTTCGTAGCACTAACACTGGCCGGACAGTGGTGGAATATGTAGAGATTTTAGAGGAATTAAAAAAAGCAAAAGATAGATTTAATGAAGGCGCGGAAATATATCAGGACAAACTGCACTATCTGTTGCCTTTTCACAGATTAAATCAAAGTATAGACGAGATAAATAATTTTCTGAAAATTCAAAATAAAGCCCAATTATACTGGGATGATAATATTGAAAAGCTATTTAAAGAATTACATTTCTATCTGCTGAGAGTTAGAGAAGCCTCAAATATGTTATATAACTCGCCAGAGCCGGAAAAACATCAGGAAATGATAAGACTCATTTGGGACAATACGCAAAAAGATGAAATCTCTAAAAGAATCGAAGATATCGTCAAAGAATTCCGATTTAATTTAGAACCGCTGTATAAAGACCAGCGTATAAAGTGGAAAAAAATTAGGGCGTAAGTCAAAATAAACAAATGGCAAGAGGGCTGTTTTATCACCCCGCCATCCCCCTGTCGGTTTATTTCATATAAGGGTGTTTTGGGGAATAAGGCGCAAATATGCAAGGGCCATATATTAAAAAAACCGGCGCAATCGATTGGCCGGGCATTAATTTACTAAGACTAGAAAAAAGTGGCTTCCCTCTTATACTTTCTTTTGCCCGTATAAGTTTTAAGGGATTAGGTCTATTATCCCTGGGAAGTTTACTATCATAACTCAAATTTTATTTTAAGTTATGTTAGTATCCTTAACGTAACCGATTCCAAACCGTTTGTCAACTAAAAAAATATAAAAATAAAGTATAGGTGTAAAATTTTTGACGGCATTGGCCCAAAACGGCGGGATACCGCGCTGTTAACACCCCTTGCATAACCTGCGCGCGGGGTGTATCATCGGACAATAACAACCGTGACACCCAAGAAAGGACGCCCGCATGACCATCGACCCCGTTGCTTTTACCATCACCCTGGCAGGCTTCAGCTTTGCCGTGCACTGGTATTCTTTGGCGTACATAGTAGGCATACTGCTGGGTTGGGCCATCATGCGCAAGCAGGGGCGCTGGTTCTTGTCCGCCCAGCAGGTCGACGACCTGGTCTTTTACGGCACTATCGGCATAATCCTTGGCGGTCGCCTTGGGTATGTGCTGTTCTACAACCCCGCGTACTATATGGAGAACCCGGCCGAAATCCTGGCGGTGTGGAAGGGCGGGATGTCGTTCCACGGCGGCTTTATCGGGGTCATGCTTGCCATGATTTTCTTCTCTTGGAGGACCGGGGCATCGGTGCTGAGAGTGGCGGATTTGGGCGGGGCCGTCATACCGCTGGGCCTGATGTTGGGCCGCGTGGCCAACTATGTAAACAACGAGCTGGGCGGGGCTCCGCTTAAACACCCGGTGGAAATGGATTTCCTGGGCATGGCGTGGACGTTCACCCACCACCCCTCGCAGCTGTACCAGGCCGCGCTTGAAGGGCTTTTCCTGCTGATAGTCATGCAGATTATATACAGCCTGCGGGCGCCCAAAAACCCGGGCATGGTGGCCGGGGCTTTCTGCGTTTTGTACGCCGTTGTCCGCATCGCGGTCGAGTTCGTGCGCCTGCCCGACGCCCATATCGGGTACCTGGCGTGGGGCTGGCTGACCATGGGGCAGGTGCTGACCGCTCCGCTTTTCGTGATGGGAGTGGTGCTGATATGGCTGTCCGTGCGGGAAAGAAGGGCATAAGGCGAAGCGCGCCGCCTTTGGGCGGGCGTCCGCGCGCGTGATTTTTATCTTGCGCACATTAATTAGCCTGCCGCGAAGTGGCTCCGCATAAAACTAAAAGATATAAAGCGATAGTGGCCGGCATTTGCTATACTTAAACCAGTACCCGATTCGTAATTTGCCTTATTATATGGAGATGTTCATGAAAACTGAAAACTACGACAGTAAAATCCTTGGCCATAAGATAGAGTATTCCGTGCACGGCTCGTCCGGCACCGTGGTCCTGCTTTTGCCCCCCGCGCACGTCAAGCCGTCCCATTGGGACGAGAAAGGGGCCATAGAACAGCTTTCAGGCCTGCTTGACCAGGGCAAGCTTAAGGTGTATGCGCTGGACTCGTACGCAAGCAAGACATGGGACGACCACCAGGAAAAGGTGCCGGGCCGCATCAGCAGGCTGGAAAAGTTCTATTCCTTCATACTTGACGAATTCATACCCAAAGTCATGAAGGCCAAGGGCAAAATCGTCATCGCCGGCATCGACCGCGGAGCCACCGACGCCAGCAACCTGTTCTTCGGCTATCCCAAATTCTTCAAGGGGCTGGTGTCCATATCCGGGCTTTACAAGGCCAGCCATTTTTTCGGCCCGTACATGAACAAAGAGGTGTTCCGCAACTCGCTTATCGACGCGCTGGAAGACATTCAGGACGAGGAAGTGCTGCGCCAATACGCGGACGCGGACATCATATTCAGCGCGGGCTCGCACGAGCATTCGCGCCCGAGCCTGGAAGACACCATGGCCGTTGTCCAGCTGCTGAAGGACAAGAATATCCCGGTCCTGGCCGATTACTGGGGTGAAGACGTCACTCCGTCGTGGGATTGGTGGAACAAGCAGCTGCCTTATTTCCTGGCTAAGGTGGCTTGATTTACTTTAATAGATGACCTGCCGCGAAAC
>WRDZ01000079.1 GCA_009779595.1 Alphaproteobacteria bacterium
CTGGTCGAAAACGCCAAGGCCGGCGAGCACGGCACCCTGCA
This sequence comes from Alphaproteobacteria bacterium, assembly GCA_009779595.1. GTDB lineage: Bacteria > Pseudomonadota > Alphaproteobacteria > WRDZ01 > WRDZ01 > WRDZ01. The sequence continues at coordinate 42 of WRDZ01000079.1, forward strand.
CTTCATCGGCCTTGCCTCGGACGCGAACGTCCATTCGAACATAGAGCACCTTTACGCCATGATGCGCCGCGCAAAGGCGGACGGGATAAGGCGCGTGCGCATACACGTGCTGCTTGACGGCCGGGACACTCCCCCGCACTCGGCCTTGGAATACATCGCCCCCTTGATGGAAGAGTGCGCGTCCATAAGCGCGGACCGCACGTTCGACGCGAAAATAGCCAGCGGCGGCGGGCGGCAGTACATCACCATGGACCGCTATGAATCGGACTGGGAAATCGTGCGCCGCGGGTGGAACGCCCACGTGCTTGGCGAAGGCCGGCAGTTCACCGACCCGATAACCGCCATAGAAACCCTGCGCAAAGAGAACAACAACCCGGGCGACCAGGATTTGCACGAGTTCGTCATCGTCGAGAACGGCTTTCCCATAGGCCTGATAAACGACGGCGACAGCGTGATACTGTTCAACTTCCGCGGCGACCGTGCCATACAGATAAGCCGCGCGTTCACTGAAAAAGGATTCAAGGCTTTCAACCGCGTGCGCTTCCCGCGCATAGAGTACGCCGGCATGATGCAGTACGACGGCGACCAGAAAATCCCGCCGCAGTACCTGGTGTCCCCGCCGAAGATTGACGACGTGATGGGCCAGTACATGGCCGACCTGGGGCTGCACAACATGGCCATCAGCGAAACGCAGAAGTACGGCCACGTCACGTATTTCTTCAACGGCAACCGACTTGAGAAGTTCGACGAAAAGCTTGAGGACTATGTGGAAATCAAATCCTACCCGCCGCCGTTCGATGAAAAGCCGGAAATGAAATGCAAGGAAATCACCGACAAGGTCGTGGACGCCATGAAGTCCGGCAAGTACGGTTTCATACGCATCAACTATCCCAACGGGGACATGGTCGGGCACACCGGCAACTTCGACGCTGTCGTGAAATCCATGGAGGCCCTGGACCAATGCCTTGGCCGCCTGGTGCACGCGGCCGACCATACCGGCGCAGTGCTGGTCGTCACGGCCGACCACGGCAATGCCGAAGACAAGTTCGAGCGTAACAAGGACGGTTCGGTCAAGCTTCAAGGCGACGGCCGGCCAATGCCAAAGACCGCGCACTCGCTGAACCCGGTCCCACTGGCAATCTACAATTCGTCCTATAAGGGCAAGCTTGCGGGCGGGCTGGGCTTAAGCTCCATCGCCGCGACCTGCTTCCTGCTTATGGGATACCAGCCCCCAAAAATCTACGACAGGCCCGTATTCGAAAACATTGATTAAAGGTGGATTAACATGAAACTGTATTGCGTATGCTGGGTGTTCATAGTCGGTATTCTGGCCTCGGTTGCCTCGTGCACGGTCGTCGGGCAGGAACAAAGCTATGACTATGACCGCGACTATGCCCATTATCCCGACGTCGTCGCATTCGACGGCCTGGGCGACTTCGACGACGATTACGGCCACGACGACGGAGCCTTCGAACACCGCGGATTACATGGGCATCACGGCCCCGGCCGCGGCGGCCACGTCCATTGATAATAAACCCGAATCGTTAAATGATTTTTAACTTTGACGCTGTAAGAATATAGCTATGATGAAAAAGCATCTCTCAGCGTTCATGCTGTTGGCCTTGTTTCTCGGCGGCTGCGGTACTGGAACGGGGCAGACCACATATTATTGGTACAGGCCCGACACCGGCGTCCAGTGGTTTTCCCAAGACCACGCCAACTGCATGCGCGAATCCGACAACTGGCCGGTTACCAAGCCGCGCCTTCCAGGCACTCCGGAAAAGCTTAACCTGCGCCTGAAATACAAGTCCGACCGGGGCGTGTGGGCCTATTACGTGCCAAAAATCGGCGCCCAGCCGGTTTATATAAACTACAAGCACGGCGCGTGGAGCGTCAGCCCGGCCGCGTACTCCAGATGCATGCGCCGGCTTGGCTACAGGCATGTCGCCCCCCCGCACAAAAGCATGTACGTCGGCATCATGGACTGCCCGCCGGGGCGCAGATGCCATCACCCTGTCGCGCGCCGCTGACCACATCAATGTTAAGGAACCCCATATGAGCAAAGAGCACCCCGTCATACTGCAAGTCCTTCCTGCGCTGGATATCGGCGGCGTCGAAGAAGTCGTGCTTGAAACCGCCCGCGCGGTCAAGGCCGCCGGATATGAATCCATCGTCGCCTCAAGCGGCGGGCGCATGATAAAGCACCTGGACAGGGCGGGCATAACGCACATCACGCTGCCGCTGGACACGAACCGCAACCCGTGGAAGATTTTCAAGAAGAACGTCGATTCCATCGAAAAGATTATCCGCGACAAGGGCGTGGACATCGTGCACGCCCACTCGCGCGCCCCGGCGTGGAGCGCCTATTACGCCTGCAAGCGCGCTGGCATCCCCATGGTCACCACTTTCCACGGGTTCTACGGCGTGAAGGGCTGGCTGGGCCTGAAGAAAAAATACAACGAAAGCATGGTCAAGGGCAAGCTTATCATCGCTGTTTCCCAGTTCATCAAAGAGCATATCGTCAGCGTGTACGGCCGTCCGCGCGACAAGATACGCCTGGTCTATAACGGCATCGACATAAGCAAATACTCGCTGAAAAGCGTCCTGCAAGAGCAGAAGGAAGCCCTGCTGGAATCCTGGCGCGTGCCTGAAAACGCGCGCATAGTGCTGCTGCCCGGCCGCGGCACCGAATGGAAAGGCCAGAAATACATGATAGAGGCCCTGAAGCTTATCGACCGCCCGGACGTCTATGTCGTCCTTTTCGGGGCGCTGCAGGGACCGCAGTCGTATGCCCAGTCGCTGACGCAGCTGGCTGAAAAGCTTGGGGTGGACAGCCGGGTGCGCCTTACCGGCATAGCCGACATCATATCGGCCTATGCCCTGGCCGAAGTCGTGGTCAACACCTCTATCAAGCCCGAAACGTTCGGCCTTACCATGATAGAGGCCCAGGCCATGCAGCGCATACCCATATCCTTCGACCACGGCGGCCCGACCGAAACCATCAAGAACGGCGTGACCGGGTTCCTGGTGCCGCTGAATAACACGCAGGCTTTGGCCGACGCTGTGGTCAAAGTGCTTGACATGCCCGAAGACCAGTACGAGGCCGTTGCGGACGCGGCCCGGCAGTCGGTGGTCGAAAACTTCTCGCTTGAAGAGTGCGCGAAAAAAACTATTGATATTTATAAAAGTTTGCTGTAACATAAGGGCATGAATAAAAATAAGGTCCAACCGCTTCCGGCGTTCATCGCCACTATCACCACCCCGTAAGGGGTTTTCAAACATGCGCAAAAACTCTCCAAGCAAAACAGCGACGACTAAATGAAAAAGGTGATAAGATGAACAAGAATCTCAATGAAAACGAACAGGAACTGTTGGCTTTGCGCCACACGGCCGAGCATGCGCTTACGCTTGCCATGAAGCGGCTTTACCCCGGACTTATGGAAGCCATGGGCCCGGCCACGGAACAGGGCTTTTACTTCGACTTCGAAATGCCGGACGGCCAATCCGTAAGCATCGACGACTTCCCGAAAATCGAAGCGGAAATCGCAAATATAATCAAAGAAGACCTGCCGATGGTCGGCAAACAAATCGACGCCAGGGAAGCCGCCAAAATGTTCGCGGGCAACCCATATAAGGCCGAGTGGGCGCGCGAAATCGCGGACCGCGGCGAAAAGGCGGGCATATACGATTTGGGCGGCCAGTTCGCGGACCTGTGCGCCGGCCCGCACGCCAAGTCCACCGGGAACATAGGCGCGGTAAAGCTGCTGTCAATCGCCGGCGCGTACTGGCGCGGGGACAGCAAGAACAAGATGCTGACGCGCATCTATGGCACGGCGTTCAAGACCAAGGCCGAGCTTGACGAATTCCTGCGCCTGCGCGAAGAGGCCGAAAAGCGCGACCACCGCAAGCTTGGCCAGCAGATGAAGCTGTTCATGTTCGACCCCTCTGCCCCGGGCGACGCGTTCTGGCTGCACCGCGGCGCCAAGCTGTGGCGCAACTGCGTCGAATTCATGCGTAAACGCCAGGAAGAAGCCGGATACACGGAAATCAGCACTCCGCAGATAATGGACAAGGCGCTGTGGGAAACCTCGGGCCACTGGAGTTTTTACCGCGAAAACATGTTCTCCACGGTTATTGAAGAGCGCACCTTCGCCGTAAAACCCATGAACTGCCCCGGCGGCCTGATAATA
>WRDZ01000080.1 GCA_009779595.1 Alphaproteobacteria bacterium
AGCGGTTTAGGTTTAGCCGCCAGCCCTTAGTTTTGGTATAGTCCGGGCCCGGCGTTAGTTCGCAGGCTGGGGCATCAGGGTGATATGCTGATGCGAGCTTGGCCCATAAATCCACAGGAAGGGAACAAGTATCAGGATTCCTCCGATAAGGGACGCCACCTTGATTTCGCCGGCCGCTTCCCTTTGAACGGGGATATAGCCCTCTTTCCAGACCCTGATTACCGGAAGGCTGCCGGCAAGGTTGGAAACGCGAACCGATGCATTTGGGGTCTGCCCAATGTTCCTGCCATCGACCAGCACAGTCGCCCCGCTGACTGGAACGCCCCTGTGGTCCGTGACATCGACATTCATATGCGTCCTCATAGCGCAGCTTGCCAGGAAACAAACGATTGCCAATATGGATACCGTCTTTTTCATTGTTTATCCTTTCTTGCTTCAGAGATTCCTATCTCTGAACTTACGCTGACAGCATTAATTTTCCCTTAAAATGCTTAAGTATTTTTACCAAACCTTGAAACGATAAGAAGCCGCGGGTTAAGAAGGGACTTATGAATCAGCCTTCCCCCGCATGCCGGCTTTCAGTTTCCTGCTGCGTTTGCGCATGGCCGACGACGGGATTCCCATTGCTTCGCGGTATTTGGCGACGGTGCGGCGTGCGATGGGGGTTCCTTTTTGCGACAGCATGCCTGCCAGCCTGTCGTCGGGCAGCACTTCGGTTTCGGTTGCAATCATCTGTTTTATAAGGTGCTTTATAGCGTTGGCCGCGACGTCCTCGTTGTTGACGCTGCCAGAGAAAAAGTATTTCAGCTCGAACAAGCCGCGCGGGGTCTGCATGTATTTGTTCGAGGTCACGCGGCTTACCGTGCTTTCGTGCATGTGTATTATCTGGGCCACGTCTTTCAAGGCCATGGGCTTAAGGTGGTCCACGCCAAGCAAAAGGAAATCGTTCTGCTGCTGGACTATGGCGGCGGCCACCTTCAATATGGTCTGCGCCCTTTGGTTCAGCGCTTTTATAAGCCAGTTGGCGGATTTTATCCTGTCGGTCACGAACTTCTGCTCGGCCGAGCAGGAGCTTATCTGCGCGACATAAGTGTTGTTTATCAGAAGGCGGGGCAGGGTGGCCTGGTTCAGCTCGACCTTGAACTGGCTGCCGTACTGGCGCACGATGACGTCGGCTATGACCGGGGCAAGGTCCTGGAAATCGAACCCGACCGCGGGCTTGGGGTTAAGCTTGCGGATACATGCTATCATGCGGCGGATTTCGTCTTCGTCGACCTTGCACAGGTTCTTAAGCTTGGATATATCGCCGCGCGCAAGGACCTCAAGGTTGTCCAGCATTATGTTGAACGGCTGGGTCAGAAGGCCGGCTTCGCGCAGCTGGATAAGCATGCACTCTTTAAGGCTGCGGGCGAATATGCCGGCCGGAGAGAATGTCTGCAGCACGTCCAGTACCTGCTGCACCTGTTTTTTCGGGCAGCCCAGGCGTTTGGCAACTTCGTTGATGTCGCAGGCAAGATAGCCCGTGGGCTCAAGCGCGGCCAGCAGGTCTGCGGCGATAATCTGCTGGGCCTGGGTCTTGAGGTCGATGTTTATCTGTTCCTGTATATGTTCGCGCAGGCTTTTGCGCGTGTCGGGCAGGTTGTTCAGGTATGCCAGGGCCGCGTCGTCGTCGTCCGAGGCGGACTTGCGGATATCCATGTTGCCCACTTCTTCCTGCCAGTCGCCGTATGTTTCCTCGTCCGTTTCCGGGCGGTCGTCGTCAATGTCTTCGCGTTCAAGGAAAGGGTTCTGCTCAAGCTCTTTGGTAAGGTAGGCGTCAAGTTCCTGGTTGGAAAGCTGCAGCAGCCCTATGGCTTGCCGCAACCCCGCCGTCATTGTCAGGCTTTGCGAGGTTTTTATTTCCAGTCTTGGTACGGGAGGGCTCATAATGCAAAGCTGTCCCCCAGATAGACTTTACGCACTCCTTCGTGGGCTATGACGGCGGCCTTGTCGCCTTCCATCATTACGCGGCCGTCGTGAAGGATATACGCGTGGTCGATGATATCCAGGGTTTCGCGCACGTTGTGGTCGGTGATAAGCACCCCAAGGCCTTTGGTCTTCAGGTGCGAAACCAGGTTGCGGATTTCGCCGACCGCGATGGGGTCTATGCCGGCCAAAGGCTCATCCAGCAGGATGAACGACGGGTTCGAGGCCAGGGCGCGCGCGATTTCCACCCGGCGCTTTTCGCCGCCGGACAAGGCTATGGCCGGGGTCCTGCGCACATGCTCAAGCGAGAATTCGGCCAAAAGCTCGCCCAAACGGGTTTGCCGGCGCGTGGGGTCTTTTTCGATAAGCTCGATAACGGCCATGATGTTGTCCTGCGCCGAAAGCGAGCGGAAAACCGACGTTTCCTGCGGCAGGTAGCCTATGCCAAGCCGGGCGCGGCGGTACATGGGCAGGCCGGTGATGTCGTGGCCGTCGATGCTTATCTTGCCCTCGTCGCACGGTATAAGGCCGACAATGCAGTAGAAACAGGTGGTCTTGCCAGCCCCGTTGGGGCCAAGCAGGCCGACCGCCTGTCCCTTGCGCACGTGCAGGGAAACGTTGTGCAGGACTGGTTTCTGCCGGTATTTCTTTGCGATGTGTTCCACTTTAAGCATATGCTATTATTAGCAGGTATATTCGGGGTTGGCAATAAGGAAATCAGAAGACGGAATTTGTTGTGATTCCCCTTATTATAGATAACCTGCCGCGAAGCGGCACCGCCAGGCGGCCTGCAAGACGCGCGCTTGCCCGGTCGGACTGCGCTTGAGAAGTTTTCCCCAAGATAAAGCGGATTTGCAGTATTGACAGCGCGCCGGCGATTGTGTATAAATAAACGGTATCCGGGTGCGTAGCTCAGCGGTAGAGCACTACCTTCACACGGTAGGGGTCATAGGTTCAATCCCTATCGCACCCACCAACAAAAACGGAGCAAAGCCATGAAATCACCACACACAGGCATAAAGCGGATATTGAAAGCTTTCGTTTATTCCTGGCAGGGGTTCAAGGCCGTGTTCGCGTCCGAGGCGGCGTTCCGGCAGGACATGGCCGTGTTTGTTATCGGAACGGCTATCGCCCTTATCCTGCCGCTTGGAGCGCTTGAAAAAGGATTGCTGATTTCGTCGCTTATCATTATCCTCTTGATGGAGCTTGCCAATACCGCGGTCGAGGTGGTTGTCGACCGCATATCCGACGATTACCACAAGCTTTCGGGAAGGGCAAAGGACATCGGAAGCCTTATGGTCCTTATCTCTTTCATAAACGCCGGCGTCATCTGGAGCGCGGTGTTCTGGCAACATTTTATCAGTGAAGCCGTATGAAACCATTCACGAAGTTCAAACCCAAACTTGAAATCAAAAGCCATTGGCTGATTCTGATGGCAAGCTTTTATTTTGCGTTCGTCCTGAACCTTAGCCTTTGGCGTTTTGTGCTGGACAGGGTCGAAGTCACGGATATTTCCAGTTTCATGTTTGCGGCGACCATTCCTATATTTATGCTGGCTCCGCTGTATGCGGTTTTCAACCTTATCGTGGTTCCGTATATCGGCAAGCCTTTGCTGATAATCCTTGTCCTGGTGTCAAGCGGGGCGAACTATTTCATGTATAACCTGGGCGTATATATCGACCTTGAGATGATACGCAACGTTTTTGAAACGGACGTCCGGGAAACGCTGGATTTAACCACCCTTCCAAAAATCCTATGGATTTTCACGACCGGGATTATTCCGGCGGCTCTTATCGTTGTGACGAAAATCAAATACCAGCCGTTCTGGAAAGAGGCGGCCAAGCGGGGCGTTTCGATTTTGGCGACGCTTGCGGTGGCCGGGATTGTCGCTGCGGCCTTGTATAAGGAATACGCCTCCTTCGGGCGCAACAACAAAGAGGCGGGAAGGCTTTTGAACCCGATGAATTATATCACGGCGACTACGCGGTATTTCAAAAGGAAAATCCATGCGCGCAAAGAATTCCAGCATATAGACGACGCGGCCATACGGATTCCGTCCGACGGCCAGCGCCCCCGCGTGCTTGTTGTCGTGCTTGGCGAGGCCGCGCGGGCCAAGAACTTTTCGCTTCAAGGATATGAAAGGGAAACCAACCCGCTTTTAAAGGAAC
>WRDZ01000081.1 GCA_009779595.1 Alphaproteobacteria bacterium
CGTTAAATAAACGAGCAAACTAAACCGGGTGCAAAACCCGGATAAATATGTCCGCTGTTATGCTGTCGCCGGGGTTGTCCAGGAACTCTTCGATTTTCTGGCGGCTGCCCATGAACGCATGCGGGGTCATGTTCACCAGGTCGGCCATATTCCGGCGGGTCAATCCCGCAATACGGCGGGATATATGGATTTCGTCCGATTCCATAAAAAGCCCGCCATGATTGTTTTGCAGCCCGGGCTTTATCTTGGGAGCCGAATAAATGCGCTGTTTCAGCTCTATCAAATGATTGGGGCCCGGCTGGACCAACACAAGCATTCCGGCTGGTTTCAGCACGCGCCTGAACTCGCCGAAAACAGGGTACGAAAAAATGCTGACAAGCGCGTCGACACTGCCCTCCTGCACGGGTATCCTTTTGCTCGTGGCGACCGCCCACGCGATGCCGTTGAAACGCTTGGCCGCCATGAGTATCGCCTCTTTGGAAATGTCATACCCCAACATGGAAAAAGCCCCGCCATATCCCGCCTTTTCAAGCCAGCTTTTAAGCCCGCTTGTGTAATACCCGTTGCCGCAACCCGCGTCTATTACGGTGAAAGGGTCTGACGAGCTGCGCGACATGGAACCGGCTATCGGCGCGCAAACCGCGTCCAAGATAAAATCGTACGCCCCGGCCTGAAGGAAATCCGCCCGGGCCTTAAGCATTTGCCGGCTATCCCCCGGAGCTTTCGTTTTCTTGAACTGCACGGGCAAAAGGTTGACGTACTTTTCCCTGGCCGTATCGAAACTGTGATTTTGGGGGCAAACCCAGCTTTTCCCTTCCGGACGCAGCGGGGAAAGGTCGATGGGGCATGCCAGGGCGTGGAACGGTGTCGGACTCATGGTATTATGTTAGCATAAATATTTCGCATAAACCATATTTTAACCCTTGCAATATAGAATTTCCATAGTATAGACTCTAATCAGGTAAAAACAACAGGGGGCCAACATGTACATACAAGAAAAAGCATATCAGGTTTACACCAGCGAAAAGGGCGAGCTTTTGTTCGTGCTGCTTGAAAAAGAGGGCGACGAAGACAAGCCGATGATTGTTTACGACGGCGGACAGCACGCGGTGCTTTACCGGAACAAGGACATGACGGTCCTGCTGGACTACCTGAACGAAAAGATACGCGAGCCTTTGGCCAAGGTCACCCACGTGCTTGTGGCCGAATTCAAGTCCGACGGCAAGACCTTTGTGCGCGAATACGAGTGCCCGGTCAAGCAGGTCAAGAAGATTCCCTTGCCGGCCGAGGGCATAATGACCCCGGAAGACGCGGAAGAAGAGCTGAAGAAGCTGCTTAACAAGCAGTCGAGCACTCCCAAGACCGCCCTGTAAAATGCCCGTCGCCAAAATCGCCGTTGAAAAACTGTCCAAGTCTTTCGGCCCCAAGGTGGTGCTGGACGGATTCGACCTTAACATCGCCAAGTCCGAATCCCGCGTCATAATCGGCGCGTCGGGCACCGGCAAGTCCGTGATGATAAAATGCATACAGGGGCTGATATCAGCCGATTCGGGCAGCATAAAGATAGACGGGCAGGAAACCATAGGCCGGCGCGGCCGCAGGCGCGATTTGCTGAACCGCAAGATGGGGATGCTGTTCCAGAACGCCGCTTTGTTCGACAGCATGACCGTGGCCGAAAACGTTGGATTCGGGCTGGTGCAGGGCATGGGCATGAAAAAAAACAAGGCTTATGGCATCGCTTTGGAAAAGCTGGAAATGGTAGGGCTGGACAAAGATACGGCGGGCATGTACCCGGCCCAGCTTTCGGGCGGCATGCGCAAGCGCGTGGGGCTGGCAAGGGCCATTGCGGGCGACCCTGAAATCATATTCTTCGACGAGCCCACGACCGGGCTTGACCCTATAATGAGCCAGGTCATCAACGACCTTATCGTGCAATGCGTGAAAAAGCTGGGCGCCACGGCCATAACCATAACCCACGACATGATTTCGGCGCGCAAGATAGCCGACAAAATCACTATGCTGTACCAGGGCAAGAACGTGTGGACCGGAAACGCAAAGGACATCGACAACAGCGACAACCAGTTCGTCCGGCAGTTCGTGGGCGCCGCCAGATAACGGATGGTTTAGGCCCGCTGCAAGCCCATTGCCCTGCTTTTGGAAGAATCCGCCAGTTTCCCGCCCTTATAGGTTTCAGAAACATTGTACAGCGCGCAGGCCCTTATTATCGCGCCGTTGTCGCAGCGGGAAGAGGCGGGCATGAACCTGCCGTATCCCTCTATCTTGAACGCTGCGTTTTCCACCCCGCAAAAAGACGTGTGCCCGCCGCCTTGGGGTATGCCCATATATCCGTCGAAACACACTTCGGTCGTAAGCGGGTTTGCCTTGATTGCCCTTATCCTTGTGCTTTTATCGGCCTTTACCAACAGGCCGCGTATCTGGTATCCGTCGGGGCGCATATCGCCGCTGCAGAGGGCGCGCAGGGACGTCAGCAGGTCTTCTTCCGGTGCAAGGGACGGGAAGAATATCCCTTCAATGCCAAAGTTCTTGCCGCGGCCAAGAAAACTGCACTTGACACGGCTGCCGTCCTTACTCCTGGAAAGGGAAAAATGCTTAAAGCCATCTCCGTGCGCCGGGTTTTCCCAAACAGACAGGCCCGTATTGACGCCGTTTTCGCCAAAGTAAGGACAAATACCGTACCCGACACCGTCCGCGCCCTTCAATTCTTTTGATTCCATAGCCTTTGCTCCTTTAAAACAGGTTGGCCTATCATACGCCATGACTGCCAAATGTCAAGGGAATTCCACCTATCTTGAACCGCGCCGCCACTTCAACCGATGGATTTATATAGCGTTTTTATATCTGATTACTATTTTCGAAAATAATTATAGGATTGTTGTCGTTTTCGCTTGACTATATTCCTAAGATGTGTTATTTTTATCACTTACCAGTCTTTGAAGAGTGGCTTTGTCCATCCAAAAGGTAAAAAGGATTCCTCTGTCATGCCAAAAAAACAAGGTAACCGGATATTGTACGACAAACCGGAGTATATGTTCAGCAGCGCCGAACACGCATGGTTTTGGTTCTGCCGTGTCTGCGACCTCGACCGCCCTTATATGGGGGCGCAATCGCATGCCTGTCCGCCCTGCGAGAGCAACGACATTTACATCATTGTAAGAAAACTTATCCAAAACAAAGAACTTTCATCGGACGCAGTGAAAGTTCTTTTCAAATACGGCAAGCGGCAAGAGCCGCCTGACATGCGATGGGGAGCCTCATTGAACGAGTGTTTGCGCTGGAACAACGCTATGGCCCTGCTGGAAGACCAGCTGGACAGGAAAAGGCTTTTGCAAAAAGATGATGGTTTTACCGACATCCCATAGCTTCACCAAAGCCTTGGTCGGGTTCACGGACTCGCGCATGGACCGATGGCCGCTTAACAAGCTGGCCCCGGGCTTTAGCCACTGTTTCATATGCCTGTACTTCCCGGACCTGGACCTTTGGGCGCATGCAGAAGCAGCGTCGGACGCCACCTGCATAGCCTTAAGCATGGGCACGCCCGCTGCGCCGCCTCCGGCGCGTTTCCTGCGCATCAACCGCATCCCTTATCCGACGCTGCCGGGCAGGCCGCCCGGACTGCGCGTACGCCTTTACTGCTGCACCGAGCTGGTGAAACAGATACTGGGCATAGACGCCCCATGGGTCATAACCCCCAGGCAGCTGTACCGGCATCTGCTGAAACACCGCCTTATTTACGCTTTATCATCAGAAGGGTCAGGTCGTCGGGCAGCTGGCCGTCGTACAGCGAGGACTTGAAGTCGCGCACAAGGTTGTCGACCCACGCGTTTGCCGTCACCGCCTGCGAGTGCTTAAGCAGCAGCTTTTGCAAGCTTTCGATATCCAGGCCCGCCCTGTTGCCGGCCAGCGGGCTTTCCAGCACCGAATCGCTGTAGAAGAACAGCAGGTCGCCCGGGTAGAAATCCAGCGACACGTTGTAATATTTGGCCTTCTTGCTTATGCCCAGCGGGAACCCGCTGGTCTGCAGCACCTGGATGTCCGCCTTCGAGAACAGCAGCGGCTGCGGCGACGCGGCGGACGAGTATGTAAA
>WRDZ01000082.1 GCA_009779595.1 Alphaproteobacteria bacterium
CGGTTTGTATCCACGAGGCCATGCTGAAGATGAACGCGCCGACCCATATGCCGGCTATGACATCGTCAATGCCGAAATAATGCATCAGGCCAAGGCCGGTGCCGACCGCAAGCGTGCACAGCGGGCAGACGGCGAAGGCGTTTTTGGACGCCAGCAGCACGCTTAAAAACCCGAAAATCAGAGCCATAACAAGTTTCATGTCTTTTTTACCCTTTTTATACAAATATAAAATAACCCTATCATCGTTTAAAAAGTTTTTCAAGCTCTAATCGCGAAATAATTTTGAATGTGGGCCTGCCGTGTATGCAGTGCCCGGCCACGGGATTGCTTTCCAGCTGGCGCAGCAGAGCGTGCATTTCATCATTGGTCAGTTTGCGACCGCTGCGGATAGAGCGGTGGCACGCGTGCCGGGCTATCTTTTCGGCCAGCTTGTCGTGGGCGGCCTGGCCGTGGCCGAAGTCCTCCAGCAGGTCCGTCATCAGCTGCCGGACCGCGGACTGGGAAACCTCGCTGTTTATGGCGTGCACGCTTATAGCGTCGTCGCCGAATTTGCCGATTTCAAAGCCCAGGCCGGCAAGAAGCTCGGCGTGCTCGATTAAAACATCGGCCTGCCGCGGCTTGCACTGTACGACCTCGGGGATAAGCAGGCGCTGGCTAGCAATGTCGCGGTTCTTGATTTTTTCGTACACCAGGCGTTCGTGCAAGGCGTGCTGGTCGACAATGACAATGCCCTGGCTTGTTTCACTGATGATGAACGTGTCCAGGACCTGAGCCTTGGGCGTGCCCAAAGGCCAGTCCTGCGCTATTTCGTTCGCGGCTTGGTTTGCGGGCGCGGCCGTATTTCCGAAACCTTCGAAAATGCCGTTGTCAATATCATTACCGGGCGCTTTGCGTTCGGCCACGCGCAGGATTTCTATGTTTTCGGTGATTTGCGGCTGCACGGCATCGGCCGCCGTTTTCAGCGGAGCTTTGGCCAGCGCGCCTTGCACCGCGTTTATTATGAAACTGCGCACGTCCTGCGGCTTTGCGAACCGCACCTGGGTTTTGGCCGGGTGCACGTTGACATCGACCATGCTTGCCGGCAGAGTGATGAACAGCACGGCCCACGGGTGGCGCTGCCCGAACATGAAGTTGCGGTAGGCTATCCGCAGCACCGAGTACAAGTCGCGGTCCTTTATGCAGCGGCCGTTGACGAACATATACTGTTTAGCGCTTGTGGCAAAGCCGTGGTCCGGGCTGCCTACAAGGCCTTCAAGGGTCATGCCGTCCTGCGTCGCATTTATGTGTATAGCGTTCTTGGCATATTGCCTGCCGATGACTGCGGCAGCGCGGTTGTCGCTGCCCGCGAAGTTCAGCCTTGGCCGGCCGTCGGCAACCAATGAGAAGTCGATGTTGGGGTTGACAAGGGCCAGGCGCTCGACCACCTCTTCGCAGGCGGCAAGTTCGGCCGCGTCGGTTTTCAGGAATTTCAGCCGGGCGGGCACGGCATAGAACATGTCGCGCACCTCGATTTCCGTGCCGCGCGCAAGGGATGCGGGCTTGACAGGGCCGACCGCTCCGCCGTTGACCTGTATGGAGTAAGCGCAGCCGCTTCCCTCTGCGCGCGAGGTCAGGCCCAGGCGCGCGACCGCGGCAATCGACGGCAGGGCTTCGCCGCGGAACCCCAGGAATTGCAGGTTCACCAAATCGTCGCCCGGCAGTTTGGACGTAGCGTGCCGACGCACTGCGGCCGGCAGGTCGTCGCGCGCCATGCCGCGGCCGTTGTCCTGCACTTTTATCAGGGCTTTCCCGCCGTTGTCCAGCGTGATTTTTATGTCGGCCGCGCCTGCGTCGATGGAATTTTCCAGCAACTCCTTCAACGCGGCGGCCGGACGCTCGATAACCTCGCCGGCGGCTATCTGGTTGACAAGGTTCGAGGGCAAAAGGCGTATTGTCATGGCTGTGTGGCTATCCCGCGCTTATGGTTGATACGGCGCTGTCCTTGTCGAACAGGTACAAAAGGTTCCTTAACGCCTCTCCGCGCTTGGATTTAAGCAGAGGGTCGTCTTTTAAAATCCGCCTTGCGTCCGTGTTTGCCTGGTGCAGAAGCTGGCGGTGCAGGAAGATGTCGGCCACCTTGAAGTCCTGCATGCCGCTTTGGCGGGTGCCCAGCAGCTCGCCCGCGCCGCGCATTTCCAGGTCCTTTTCGGCGATGGCGAACCCGTCGCAGCTGTCGCGTATGGTCATCAGGCGCTGGCCGGCTATGGGCGACAAAGGCGGGCTGTGCAGCAGTATGCAGTGCGACTGGAGCTTCCCGCGCCCGACCCGCCCGCGCAGCTGGTGCAGCTGGGCCAGGCCGAATCTTTGAGCGTGTTCGATGACCATGATGGTTGCGCTTGGCACGTCGACCCCGACCTCGATAACGGTGGTGCATACCAGTATGCAGGTGCGGCCTTCCACGAAATCGGACATGGCGGCCTCGCGCTGCTGCGGCTTCATCTGGCCGTGCACAAGCCCGACCTTGCCGGGAAATTCGGCGCTTAAGGTTTCGAACCGCGTCTTTACCGCGGTAAGGTCGCTTTTTTCAGTGTCCTCGACCAGCGGGCAGACCCAGTACGCTTTCTGTCCGTTTGCAACCGCGCGCTTGACCCCGTCGACCAATTCGTGGATTTTATCGGCTCCGATAAGCTTGGTCACGATGGGCAGGCGGTTAAGCGGCTTCTGGTCAAGTATCGAGATATCCATATCCCCGTAAGTGGTCAGCGCCAGCGACCGCGGTATGGGAGTGGCCGTCATCAGCAGCAAATCCGGCATCAGGCCTTTGGCTGTCAGGCGCATGCGCTGGTACACCCCGAAGCGGTGCTGTTCGTCGATGACTGCAAGGCCAAGGTTCTTGAACTGCACCTGCTGCTGGAACAGCGCGTGCGTGCCTACAATCAGGTCAAAAGAGTCCGTGTCGCCCGGCTTTTGCGTTCCGGTCAGCAGGCCTATCTTTATATGCTGTCCGGCAAGCTGGGTCATGGTGTCATGGTGCTGCCTTGCCAGCAAATCCGTGGGGCACATGAACACGGCCTGCTTGCCGGCTTCTATGGCGTTCAGGGCGGCCAGCAGGGCTACCACGGTCTTGCCGCTGCCCACGTCGCCCTGCAAAAGCCGTATCATGCGGTTGCTGCTTGCCTGGTCAGCATAGATTTCGTCCAGTACGGCGGTTTGCCCGGCAGTTAGCTTGAACGGCAGGTGGTTCTTGACAATGGCGCGCAGCCCGCCGTCGCCTTTTACCGGAATTCCGGGCAGGCGGCGCATATGCCGCCGGGCAAGCAGCAGAGCCAGCTGGTTGGCCAGGAACTCGTCATAGGCAAGGCGCTGGCGGGCGGGCGACACAGCAGTGGCCTCTATTGCCGAACGCGGGTTGTGAGCCTGTGCAAGAGCCTGTTTGAAGGGGGGGGCCATGTCGCTCCACTGCGGCAGGTCGGGGCACCGCGCCAGGCAGTCCTGCGCCACGTGCCGCATCATCTTGTTGGTAACCCCGGCGGTAAGCGGATAGACCGCTTCGTATTCGGGGATGTCGGCCGCGTCCTTGGCAATATAGTCGGGGTGGGTCATTACCCTTTGTGCATTGAAGTTTTCCATGCGGCCGCTGACGAAAACGGTGGCTCCCACGGGCAGGTTTTTGTTTATCGTGGACGTGTAGGCCCTGAAGAAGTTTATGCACAGGCTTGCGCCCCGGCCGTCCTGGACGAACACCTTGTACACCCCTTTTGGGTTGTTGGGCGGGTTGTGCGACATTACGCTGACCTTAAGGGTTGCATGCTCGCCAATCTTGCAGTCATTAACGTTTAATAAAGGACGGTGTATTACATTGTTAGGCAGGTGCCACAGGGCGTCTATGGTTTTCGTGCCGGCCAGCTTGTCAAGGAGCTTGCCGGTCTTGGTTCCAATTCCCTTGATGTTGCCAAGGGGAACAAACAGCGGTGTCAAAATGTCAGGTCGCATTGATGATATAATAAAACAAATAAACCCGGATGCCAAGCCTGTTTTGTACGGAGCTGCGGGCGCGTGGGACGCCATATGCGTGGCTGCGCTGCACCGCCGTTTCAAGCGGCGGATATTGTGGGTA
>WRDZ01000083.1 GCA_009779595.1 Alphaproteobacteria bacterium
CGCAGTTGTTCGTGGATTTCCTTTATAACCTTCTTGGTGCGCACGATATCGTCGACCTCGCACACCGTGGGCAGCATTATCTTCACCGGGCCGAAGCGCGAAGCGCGCAGTATGGCCTCGACATGCGGGCGCATGATGTCCGGGCGCGACAAAAGGTACCTTATCCCGCGCAGCCCCATCTGGTTGTCCGACCGGCCGTCCACGGATTTGTCCGCGCCTATGTCGGCCAGGCGTATGGTCACGCTTTTGCCGCGCATCTTGCGCACCAGGTTGCGCATGGCCAGGTATTGCCTGTCCTGTGACGGCAGCTTTTCCTTGTTAAGGAACAAATATTCGGTGCGCAGCAGGCCTATGCCGTCGTTGCCGTCAAGTATGCCCGCGGGAATGTTGGACATAAGGTCTATGTTGGCATAGATGCCCACGCGCACCTTGTCCTTTGTCATAGCCGGCTTTTTCACCCAGTCCTGCAAAGCCTTGCGCGCCTCTTGGAACTCGGCCAGGCGTTTTTGGTACAAAGCTATTTCAGCCGGGCTTGGGTTTATGATGACCTTGCCTTCCTGCCCGTCGATGATTGCAGGAACGTCGCTTGCAGCCTTGTCCAGCAGTTTGTCCACCGCCACAAGTCCGGGAATACCCCATGCGCGGGCAAGCAAAGCGGTGTGGCCCTGCACTCCTCCATATTGGGAAGCAAAGCCAAGCACTTTCTTGGGCAATACCCTTACCGCGTCGGGCACTGAAAGCTGGTCGCACAAAAGTATTGTGTCTTCGGGCAAACTGTCTAGGGCCCGCCAGCTCTGGCCGATAAGCCGCTGGATTATCTTGACGCCTATGTCGTGTATGTCGTTCGCGCGCTCGGCCAGATAATCGTCATCGCTGTCGTTCAGCTTTTGCGCGATGTCGTCAAGCACGCGGCTGACCGCCTGCTCGGCGTTGACAAGGTTGTCGGTTATATATTTGGCCAGCGATTTGACAAGCTTGTCGTCTATAAGCATGGCCATATACGGTTTAAGCATAGTCGCGGCTTCGGGCGACGCGGCCTTGATTTCCTTGCTTGTTTCTTCCACAACGTCGGCAATGGCGGTTTTCAGGCGGCCAAGCTCGGCCTCAAGCTGGTCCTGCGATATCTTGTAATCCGGAGCCGAAAGCTTGCGGGTATCGTGCACATACGCGCGGCCTATGGCTATGCCGGTCGCGACTGCCACGCCTTCCAGGACTGCTTTCTTGACTGTTTTGGCCTTGCTAGTCTTTTTCATTAAACCCGCTTTCAACCAGTTTGACCGCGGCTTTCACAAGCTTTTTCGCGTCCCTGCCCGACGCTTCCAGCCTTAAGACCGTGCCTTTGGGAGCGGCCAGCATCATCAAGTCCAGTATCGAGCGCCCGTCCACCTGCATCATGGACGGCAGCTTTGTGACCTTGAATTCCGCTTCCAGCTTTTCGGCCATTTTCGCCAGGTCGGCAGCGGCGCGCGCGTGCAGCCCCTTGGCGTTCACTATTTTCGCATCGGCCTGATATACGGTTATGTTTTTAGCACGGAACAGCATTATTTCAACTCCAACAAATCGGACGCGATGTTTATGTACCGCCTGCCAGCGTCCTTTGCGGCAAGCACGGCCTGTCTTAATTCCATGTCCCTGCACTGGCACAGCTTTATCAGCATTGGCAGGTTCACGCCGGATATGACTTCCACAGAATCCTTTTTCAGGACCGAGATGGCTATATTGCACGGAGTGCCGCCGAACATGTCGGTCAGAACCACGACCTTGCCGTTCGGCTTGGCCTTGACCTGCTTTATGGCGGCCTTTATTTCCCTGGTCTTTGTTTTGATGCTGTCGTTGGGCATCACGGAAACCGAGGCAATGCCGCCCTGGACCCCAAGGATGTGCTGCCCGGCCTGGTGCATCGAAACCGCAAGATTCCCATGAGCTATTATAACAATACCTATCATTTTCTAGTCCTCTGAAACAACCTTTTGTAAAAACTTGGGTAAAACTAAACTTATGTTACATTTACCACAAAATGTTAAAAATAGCTTTAACGCCGTGAAAAAACTTTGTATAATGGAAAACATGTCAACGGATATGGAAGGTGAACATGACAGAAACTGATGCGCAGCGGGCCGGAAAGTCGCCGGCAGGGCCGCTGATGGCCGTGCTGGTGGCGATTATAATCGCGGCTGCGGCTTACGGGGTGTGGGCCGTTTACCACGGCGAGCGCTTGAAGCAGCAACAGGCGGCTGCCGAAGTCCAGCAGGCTTTGATTGAAATTTCCGAATTAAGGACGCAAATCGCCCTGATTTCGAAAAAAATAAAAGCAGATGACGAACGTTTGGGCAGCCTGGAAACCGCGCGGGCCAGGGGCAGCGTGCGCGAAGCCAGCATTATCATGGCTGTGCTGGCCTTGCAAAACTCTATTGACAGAGAGGGGCCTTTCAGCGAAAACCTTGAACTGCTGCAAACGCTTATGCCGGGCAACAGGTCGTTGCAGCAGCTGAAGCCCTATTCCACCGAAGGGGTGTCGTCGCTTATCTCGCTGAAATACGAGTTCGCCGCAATAAGCAACCGCCTGGACAACGAGGCGCGCATTGCGGACAACAGGCAGCCGGCGGGGCGCGTGCGCGCGCTGCTGCGCTCGATGGTGGTGGTGCGCAAGGTCGACGGGTCGGCTGTTGGCAACACTTTGGTCAGCCGGGCCGAGCGCGCATTGGACGCGGGCAACCTGAAAGCGGCAATCGCTTTGGTACAGCAGCTGGAAGGCAAGCCTTTGCAGACCGCCGAACCATGGCTGGAAAAGGCGAACGCGCGACTGAATGTGGACAGCGTCATGGCTGCCTTGACCTTGAACGCGGCCGCTGCCGTAAGCCAGGGGAGATAACACATGTTGCGCGCTTTCTTATTCCTGACCGTCCTGTGCCTTGTGGCGCTGTCCACATTTTTCGTGGCGGAAAACCCGGGACAGGTGACCATGACGTGGCTTGGCTATACGGCCAGCATGACCATGTCGGCATTCGCGGTGTTCGTGCTTTTGGGCTATGTCGTGGTATACCTGATTTACGTGGCGGTCATGTTCCCGGTGCGGCTTATAAGGCTTCTTTCGCGCGACAGGAGGGCTTTGAAAAAGGCGGACTATAACTGCATACGGCTTGCCGTGCAGACCGAAGGCGCGGTCTTGGCCGAAGACCCTGCGGCAGCCGAAGTTTTCGCCAAAAAACTGGAAAGCGCCTTGACAAACAAGAAAGACATGGCCGCCCTGTTCTGGGCGAAAATCGCCCGGCTGAAAAAGGAAAACGCGGACGCCTTGTACAGGAAGCTGCTGCTTGACCCGCTGACCGCGGCCATAGGCTATCGCTGGCTGATAGAATCCTGCATGGACGAAGATAACCTCCCCCGCGCTTTGGAATACGCGATGAAGGCCAAAGGCAGCCACATAAAAGCCAAATGGATAGACCAGATTCTGCTGAACCTGCAAATCAGAAGCCAGCTTTGGGAAGACGCTTTGATTACGCTTGACCAGGCTTTGTCCGACGGGCATATCGACCAGGACGAAGCGCAGCGCGCCAAAGTGGCGGTTTCCCTGCAGATTGCGGATGAATCCGAAGATTTAGACGCAAAGGAAAAATGGCTGGCAAAAGCTGTGAAGGTCGCTCCTGCAAGTGCGGCCGCTGCTTTGCAGGCTGCCCGGTTCTGGGTCAGGCAGGCCAGGAACAGCCGCGCTTTGGAAGCCTTGGCGGACGCGTACAAGGTAAAAGCGGATTTCCAGGTTTACCAGGCGTATGCAGAGGCATTGAACGAGGAAGACACGCTGAAGCGCCTGGAAAAACTGGAGGAGATTTTCGCCTATCACCCGGACGACGCGGTCACGTACCTTGCGCGCGGCGACGCTTATTTCAACGCCAAGCTTTGGGGCCAGGCGCGGCTTGAGCTTGCCAAGCACCTTGACCGCGCAACAGAAACGAATTTTGTGGCAGTGCTGATGCAGCAGATAGAAAACGCCTTGAACAACAAGGAAGCTGCCGAGCTGTGGGCGGAAAAGATATGCATGCTGCCAAAGGAGAATTTCAACTGGGCTTGC
>WRDZ01000084.1 GCA_009779595.1 Alphaproteobacteria bacterium
CCCAATATCCGCAGACTGCGGATATCATGGCAGTACGCTGATGCTGATAGACACCGACAACCTGTGGAAGCCCAAGAACAGCGGCCAGTTCAACATGTATTGCATGCAAATCATCAAATCGCTTGAAGATATGGAAAAAAGCGGCGCAAGAACCGTATAGCTGCAGTATCCCGACAATATGTTTATTTGCCTTGACTTTTGGCCATAATTTCCTATGCTTTAAATGAAGCCGCAAGGGATTGCGGTTTCGGGGCTGTTGCAAGCCCAGTTCATGCGGTGCGGTCTCGCATCGTTATCTGATGTGATGGTGCTTTCCGCGCCGTTATGTCCCTGACCTTATGGTCGGGGAGCCGTTCGCCATATCAACAGGGGCAACCCGAAAGCAACGGAATCGTTCATGAACTGATTTGCAAACTCCCCGATCGCCAATTTAACATTGGCGGTCGTTTTGTTAACAGTTAACAAAGGAGTTTATAAACATGGCGAAACAATTCCTGACTTACGCAGAGTATTACGAGGATTGGATTCTGGACCGCGCGCTGGCGGGCGTGGAAAAGGGATTTTATGTCGATGTCGGCGCAAACTGCCCGTGGTGGTTCTCGATGACAAAACATTTTTATGACTGCGGCTGGCACGGCATCAACCTGGAGCCTTTGGAACACGAGTACAACGTGCTGTGCAAATACAGGCCAAGGGACATCAACCTGAATGTCGGGGCCGGAAGCCAGAACGGGGAGCTGGAGTTTTTCATGGCGGGAGGGGGCTCGACCTTCAATGCGGACGTAGTCAAAAATGCTGATAAGACAAAGAAAAAAGTCGTTCCAGTAAAGCGCTTGGCCGATATCCTGCCCGAAAATATAAAGGATAAAAATCAGGCAATACACTTCCTTAAAATCGATGTCGAGGAATTTGAGCGCAGTGTTTTGGAAGGCATGGATTTCTCTTGTTTCAGGCCGTGGATTATGATACTGGAATCCAACTACCCAACGTATCATGAACAATGGGAAGATATTTTGCTGCGCAACGGATACGAACATGTGCATATATTCGGAAGCAACAGGTTTTACGCGGACGCCCGCAACAAGGACTGTGATATTGTCAGGAAAAATTTCAAGGATATGGATACCTTTTGGAAGCAATATAAGTTTTACAGGATAAGGCGTGCGGACAAGCATATCATCTCGACCGTTCTTGGCTGTACGTTCAAGTATTATCTGAACACCGTGCTGTCGGTTATCTGCCCTATAAAGCGGTTCAAGGATAAAACCCTTAAATATAAGCAGCGGGTGAAAGACGCCCGATTATTGAAGCAAAGCGTCTAGGCAACGGCTATGACGTTATGCCTTGTAAAAGGCAACCTTGGGCAGACTTGACCTTCAAACGCAGATAAGCTTGGGCTCGCCGCCGGCTTTAGGCGGCGAGGCCTAGCCTTATCTGGTTTGATGCCAAGGGTCGTCCGGTAAGCCTTTGGTGCGGATGACCGGACTTGAACCGGTACACTGTTACCAGCGAGAGATTTTAAGTCTCTTGCGTCTACCATTCCGCCACACCCGCACGCCTTATATGATACGACAAAACCCCGGAAATTGCAAGGATATTATCGCCGTGCGCAGGAATGCCGCACGCGCAGCCGTAAAGTTATATTGCAAAATTAAACCGTGTTATCGATTTATTAACGATTCGCCGGTTATCCTTATCTGACAGGATAGGAGAATTGCATGAGGAATGCCCACAGAATTCTGCCCAAAGGCGACCTGTTGAACGAACTTTCGCTTGCCGATATGATGGCGTCGCCTATTGTGACGACTACTATGAAAAGCTATGCCGTGGCGCAAAGCGAGCTTATGAAGGTCATAAGCAGCACCCGCAAGCGCGCGTACGGGCCCCAGACCCGCCTGCCGCGCCCGGCGAAGATGCCGCGGACATAAAAGGCCGCTTGCCTGCAAGCCGCGCGCTTTGACGGCTTTATTATCTTCTGTTTATTTATTCCCTGCCCATGAAAATAGCCTCGCGCAACAGCCTTATGCCGAACGCTTCATGCACCCTGGCTTCAACCAGGCGCGTCAGCTTTTCCACATCCATGGCCATGGCCTTGCCGTCGTTTATTATGTAGTTTGCGTGCAAGCTTGACACGACCGCCCCGCCAACGCGCATGCCCTTGCACCCCGCGTCCTCTATCAGTTTCCCGGCAGGGTCGGCGCCCGGAGGGTTCTTGAACACGCACCCCGCGCTGCGGGCGTTGCACGGCTGGGACGAATACCGTTTTTGCTTTTGCGTTGCCAGAGTTTCGGCCACCTGGCCGCGCGGCCTGTAATCGCGGCGCAAGGCCAGCTCGATTATTATCCAGTCGCCGGGGAAATCGGACTTGCGGTACTGCAGGCCCAATTCTGTCGCCGGTATTTCCTTCAAGCGGCCGCGGCCGTCCACCGCTTTCACCCACAGCAGGAAATCCGACACGCTGCCGCCGAAACTGCCGGCATTGCTGCGGACAGCGCCCCCCAAAGTGCCGGGAATTCCGCACAGGAACTCAAGCCCGCCGGTTTCATTGGCCAAAAGCACGGGTTTCAGCAGCGGGTTGGGGGTTCCGCCGCCGCATACAATCATGTCGGGCAGGACGCGTATCTGCCGGAATTCCGCCCCGCTAAGCTTTATGACAACGCCTTCGACGCCGCCATCGCGCACTATAAGGTTGCTGCCTCCGCCCAGCGTGAACGCGGGCAGCTTGTTTTCGCGCAGGAATCCTTGAAGTTCCGCCAAGTTTGGTGCGGCATAGAAATAATCGGCCGGGCCGCCCACCCCCATCCAGGTATGCCTTGACATAAGCACCCCGGTCTGCATCATTTGCCCAGCTCTTTCAATGCGGCCACTATAAGCGCGCTTATATCCGAATCAGGGGAGTTCTTCACCGCAACCATTGCCGCGCGCACCGCGTCCGTGCGCTGATAGCCAAGGTTCGCCAATGCCGACACAACATCGTCGACCTCCGACGATTGCGCCGTGGCCGCGCTTCCGTCAACCCCCGGTTTTGCGGGCAGGCGCACGACTTTGCCTTTAAGCTCGGTTATTATGCGCACCGAAAGCTTGGGCCCCACCCCGCCTACTTTTGAGAAAGCTTTCGGGTCTTCGGCCATTATCGCCAAGGCCAGGCGGTCGATGTCCATCGCGCCCAGTATGGCCATGGCCACCTTGTTGCCGATGCCCTGCACGGTTGTCAGGCGGTTGAACCAGTCCTGCTCGGCGCGCTGGAAAAAGCCGTACAGGGCTATGCTGTCCTCGCGCACGATTGTCTGTATCCACAGGTCCGCGGCCTGGCTAAGCTGCAGTTTCGCCAGGTTGCGCGCGCTAAGGTGGACTTGATAGCCCACCCCGCCCACGTCGATTAAAGCGCTGTTTTCGTCCAGAAAATCCACCGTTCCTTTAAGCCGCCCTATCATTTCCATACCTCCGTTTCAACGTCATTTGTGGTGAGCCAGGCATATCGCGGCCGCCAAAGCGTCGTTCGCATCGCTGGATTCCCCGCCGTTGCCCAGCAGCATTTTCACCATAAGCGCGATTTGAGCCTTGTCCGCATGCCCCACTCCGACCACGGATTTCTTTATCTGGTTCGGAGTGTACTCGTAAACCTGCAGGCCGCGCATGGCCGCCGCCAGCATGGCCGCGCCGCGCGCCTGCCCAAGCTTCAAGGTGCTGCGCTGGTTTTCGTTGACAAAGACCTCTTCGACAGACGCGCAGTCAGGCCTGTATTTTTCAATCACGTCGTCAATGGCGCCGTAAATGGCGGACAGCCGCTGCGCCAAATCATCCTTCGTGTTCGGGCGCACCGTTCCCGCCGCAAGGAAACGCAGGCGGTTACCCTGCTTTTCTATCACTCCCCAGCCGGTATTGACCAGACCGGGGTCAAGCCCCAATATGCGCGTTGTCTTCATTCAAGCTTTTCCATGACCTTGCTGCTGATATTATGGTTGGCGAACACTTTCTGCACATCGTCGTTGTCCTGCAGGGCTTCGATAAAATCAAGCAGTTTCCTTGCGGTTTCAATATCGTCTATGTTCAC
>WRDZ01000085.1 GCA_009779595.1 Alphaproteobacteria bacterium
GCCCGGGGACAACATCAAGATGACGGTGAAGCTGATAGTGCCCATCGCCATGGACCAGGGCCTTAGGTTCGCTATCCGCGAAGGCGGCAGAACCGTAGGCGCAGGCGTTGTTGCCAAGATTGTTAAGTAAAGAATGAAAACGAAAAGGTAGGAAAACTATGATACAGGGACAAAATATCCGTATTCGTTTGAAAGCGTTCGAGCACGCCGTCCTGGACTTGTCCGCCGCGCAGATTGCGCAGACGGCCAGGCGTACGGGCGCAAAGGTCGTGGGGCCTATCCCGCTTCCGACGCGCATCGAGAAGTATGTGGTGAACCGCTCGCCGCACGTGGACAAGAAGTCGCGCGAGCAGTTCGAGATACGGACTCACAAGCGGATGCTGGATATTATGGACCCGACTCCGCAGACGGTCGATGCTTTGATGAAGCTTGACCTGCCTGCCGGCGTCGACGTAGAGATCAAGCTTTAAGGATAAAGGAATACGAAAATGCGTTCAGGTTTGATCGCCAAAAAGGTGGGAATGACAAGGTTGTTTACCGACGAAGGGGTGCACGTCCCGGTGACGGTATTGAAGGTGGAAAACTGCCAGGTCGTGGCTTTGCGCACCAGGGAAAAGGACGGCTATGTGGCTGTCCAGCTTGGGTACGGCATTGCCAAGGACAAGCATACCGCAAAGCCGCAGCGCGCGTATTTTGCCAAGCGCAGCGTGCCCAACAAGCTTAAGATGGTCGAGTTCGTGGTCGACGAGGGCAACGTACCCGAAGCCGGGGCAACATTATCGCCCGCGCACTTCGAGGTCGGGCAGCTGGTCGACGTATCCGGCGTGACCATCGGCCGCGGCTTCCAGGGCGCGATGAAGCGCTGGAACTTCCGCGGGCTGGAAGCGTCCCACGGCGTGTCCATAAGCCACCGCTCATTGGGGGGCACGGGCGCCCGCCAGGACCCGGGCCGCGTGTACAAGGGCAAGAAGATGCACGGCCACATGGGCGACAAGCGCGTGACCGTACAGAACCTGAAGGTTGTCGGCGTGGACGAATCGCGCGGGCTGCTGATGGTCAAGGGCGCGGTTCCCGGCGCGGAAAACAGTTTTGTCACGGTGCGCGACGCCGTGAAGGCCCCAAAGGCCAAGAACTAGGAGTTTATAGTTATGCAAGTAGATGTGATAGATTGGAATAATGCGAAGGTCGGCAAGGCGGATTTGCCCGACGCGGTCTTTGCGGCCGAAGTCAAGGCCGACGTTATCGCCCGCGTGATACACTGGCAGCTGGCCAAGCGCCGCTCTGGCACGCACCTGGTGAAGACGCGCTCGACAGTGTCGGGGACCACGCGCAAGCCGTGGGCGCAGAAGAAATTGGGGCGGGCAAGGGCCGGAAGCCTGCGCGGAGCTCAGTTCAGGGGCGGGGGCATCGTGTTCGGGCCGGTGGTGCGCAGCTATGCGTACGCGCTGAACAAGAAAATCCGCGTCCTGGGCCTAAGGTGCGCCTTGTCTTTGAAGGCCAAGAACGGCAAGCTGGTGGTCGTCAGCGACCTGAACGTCAAGAAGACCAAGGATTTGAACCAGAAGGTGGCCAAGATGGGCATCACATCGGCGCTGGTCATCGGCGGGGCCAAGGTCGACGAAGACTTTGCCAGGGCCGCGCGCAACCTGCCCAACTTCGACGTGCTTCCCACTATCGGGGCGAACGTCTATGACATAATCCGCCGCGACACTTTGGTCCTGACCAAAGAGGCGATAGAAACTTTAACGGCGAGGGCAGTGTAATGGCTTTGTTGAAAAGAAAAGAAAAGGTTGAAGAGCAGGCCGGGGAAAAGGCTGTGAAGAAGACCGAAAAGAAGGCCGAGAAAAAGGTCATCAAGCCGACCCAGAGAAGCTATGACGTTATCCTGGCTCCGGTGGTCACGGAAAAGGCTCTGAAGAACGCGGGCGGCCAGCAGGTGTTTTTCAAGGTGGCTCTGAATGCGACCAAGGGTCAGATTAAGACCGCGGTCCAGGCTTTGTTCGGCGCGAAGGTCGAATCGGTCAACACCATCACGACCAAGGGGAAAAGCAAGTCTTTCGGCCGCCGCATGGGGCGCCGCAGCGACTCGAAAAAGGCTGTCGTCACGTTGGCCAAAGGGCAGCAGATTGACTTAACAAAGGGAATTAAATAGAAATGGCACTGAAAAAATACAATCCGGTAACGCCTTCCATGCGCCATCTTGTGCTGGTGTCGCGCGACGGGCTGCACAAAGGGGGGCCGGTCAAGCACCTTACCCAGGGCTTGAAGAAGACGGGCGGCCGCGACAACCACGGCCACATAACCAGCCGCCACCGCGGAGGCGGGCACAAGCGCCGCTATCGCCTGGTGGACTTCAAGCGGACCAAGCACGATATGCCGGCCACGGTCGAAAGGCTGGAGTACGACCCCAACCGCACCGCGCACATCGCGCTGATAAAGTACAAGGACGGCACGCTGTCGTATATAATAGCTCCGCAGAAACTTAAGGCGGGCGACAAGGTCGTTTCCGGCAGCAAGGTCGACATAAAGCCGGGCAACGCCATGCCGCTGAAGAACATGCCCATCGGCACCATCGTGCACAACATCGAAATCCGTCCGGGTTCGGGCGGGGTGTTCGCGCGCAGCGCCGGCGCGTACGCCCAGCTGGTCGGCAAGGACGGCGGGTACGCCCAGCTGAAGATGAGCTCGGGCGAACTTCGCATGGTCCGCGGCGAGTGCGTTGGCAGCGTGGGCGCCGTGTCCAATCAAGAGCTGATGAACACTACAATCGGCAAAGCGGGCCGTTCGCGCTGGCTGGGCATCCGGCCGCAGACGCGCGGCGCGGCCATGAACCCGGTCGACCACCCGCACGGCGGCGGCGAAGGCAAGACCAAGGGCGGCAAGCATCCTGTGACGCCGTGGGGCAAGGGCACCAAGGGCACCAAGACAAGAAGCAACAAGCGGACCGACAGGCTGATTATGCGCCGCCGTCCGGTGAACAAGAATAGATATAGGGGATAGTAAGCTATGGCAAGATCAGTGAAGAAAGGCCCGTTCGTCGACGGGTATCTGATAAAGAAAGCCGATAAGGTGAAAGCCGGCGGACGCAACGAGGTCATAAAAACCTGGTCGCGCAGGTCGACCATACTCCCCGAGTTCGTGGGCTGCACTTTCGGCGTGCACAACGGCAACAAGTTCATACCGGTCCTGGTGACCGAG
The DNA here is from genome assembly GCA_009779595.1 of Alphaproteobacteria bacterium. Lineage (GTDB taxonomy): Bacteria > Pseudomonadota > Alphaproteobacteria > WRDZ01 > WRDZ01 > WRDZ01. The sequence goes on from WRDZ01000085.1 coordinate 3,199, forward strand.
CATATGATTGGCCACAAGTTAGGCGAGTTCGCACCCACCCGTACATACTACGGCCACGGCGCGGACAAGAAGAAGAAATAAAGGGGCTTGAACATGGAACAGAGAAAAACAGCTATGGCCAAGGCGACGGCGCTGCGCACCAGCCCGTACAAGCTGAACCTTGTGGCGGAAATGATTCGCGGCATGAAGGTGGACAAGGCGCTGACCGCGCTGACGTTCTCAAAGCGCCGCATAGCCGGCGACGTCAAGAAGGTGCTGCAGTCGGCCATCGCCAACGCCGAGAACAACCATAACATGAACGCGGACCGGCTGGTTGTCAGCCAGGCGTTCGTGGGCAAGGGCCTGGCCCTGAAGCGCCGCGGCATGCACGCGAAGGGGCGCGGCAGCATGATAGTCAAGATGCTGTCCAAGCTGACCATAGAAGTGGCTCAGGTCGAAGCCGAAGCCAAAGAGGCGAAGAAAGAGGGCAGGAAAGTGAAAACCAAAAAGGCCGACAAGGCCGCAGAAGGAAAGAAGGATTAGTCATGGGGCAGAAAGTTAATCCAATAGGTTTTAGGCTGGGCATCAACCGCACGTGGGATTCGCGCTGGTTCGCCGGCAAGTCGGACTATGCCAAATTGCTGATGGGCGACTTCAAGATACGCCGTTTCTTGATGAAGAAACTGGCGGCGGCCGGCGTGGCCCGGATTATAATCGAGCGTCCGGCCTCGAACAAGTCGCGCATAACCATACACTCGGCAAGGCCCGGCGTGGTCATCGGCAAGAAGGGCGCGGACATCGAAACCTTGCGGGCCGAGCTTGGCAAGATGACCGGCAGCGAAGTTTCGCTGA
>WRDZ01000086.1 GCA_009779595.1 Alphaproteobacteria bacterium
CGGGGCAAGCCCGACAACCCCGCGCTTGCCGCCGAACACGCCATAGCCTTGGAAATCGCGGGCAGCCCATTCCACCCCGCGACCGGCCTTCCAAGGATATTGTCCCCGTACGGCCAGACATTCCTTTATCCTTCGGACGGCTATGAAGTCAGCGGCTGGGCGTACTGCGACCACAACAGCGACAAGGTCAAGAACATGGAATTCCGCATGGCCAAAACCAGCTGGCCGCAAACAGCGGCGCCTTTGCTTGTGGACGGGGCCAGGCCGTTCGAAATCTATGCCCAAAGGTACGACCCGGAAAGGTTTTCGTGGAGCCCGGCCCCCGGCGCTTACGGCTATGAAATCACAAAGGGCAAAAGCGATAGCGGCCATGACGCGGTGCTTAAGGGGAAAATCGAAAACGGCGCTCCCAGCGGCCTGTGGTGCGCCATGGCCGACGAAAACGGCGTCATAAGCATGCCTTTCTGCCAGCCCGGCGGGGGCCTGCTTAACATGAAACTGCCCGGTGGCGGCGCCGCCATCATGGACTTCGACGGCGGCAAAAGCCCCGCGGCGGTAATGAGCGACGCCGGCTGCATAACGCGCATGGGCGATTTCATAAAGGGGTGCTCCCCAAGCTATTGCGGCAGCTTCGACATGTTCTCCAACGATTGCCAATCATGCCAAAAAGCCGGAGCGGTCTTGAACAGATAACCTTAAGGAGCCCTAAAATGTCCGACCCACAATCCGTAATCTCGCACGTCCAGAAAATGCCGGGTTCTCCGCTATACATACGCCTCAACTTCTTCATGGGGTTAAGCGTGCCGGAACTGCTTGACGACGAATCGTTCGTGTCCATCGACACTTACGGCGAGCTCCTTGATTATTTCAAAGCAAAGCATATGGACGGGCATAACAAAGGCGGGTATAGCGAAACCTTGCGGGGCCCGGCGGACAAACCGGAAATCGTCGAGGAAAACGCGATAAGGCTGAGGTTCGATTATACAGAATCAGCCGTACTTAACGAAGAAAGCTGCTTCGTGCCATACCCGCACGGGACGGGTTTCATTTACCCTTCCCCGGGCTATCAGATAATGGTCGATGTAAACGACGGCGACATCGACGACCTGCATATAAAAGTGGCGGCCGGAGTCCCGCAGCAGATTGCCAGGCCTTTGGCTATCGACAAAAGGTTTTTCGGGCTTGTGGAAGATTATCCGGTCACGCTGGACCCGTACGACCCGGAAAGGCTGTCATGGGAATACAAGGGCGGCGATACGATAAAGAAAGAAAACGCCGGACCGCAGGGAAAAGAAATCATACTGACCGGACGGGTCAAAGATGAAAAGCCAAGCGGCGTATGGCGCGGCATAGCCGGAGCGCAAGAGCTTTTGCCCGACCTTTTCGGCAAGGGCGCCGGCGGCGGTTTTGACATAATAGACCGGCTTGACATGGACCGCGCGTTCATCATAGACACGGACTTATTGGGTAAAACCGTCAAGCACGCCGATATTACAACTATCGTAAAAACCCCGGAATGCGTGCAGCGCATAAAGGATTCCATAAACGGCCGGCCGCCAGTCCATTGCGGCAGCTTCAACAGCATTTCCAAGGACTGCGCGTTCTGCAAGAAGGCCGGGGTCGTGGCGCAGCGCCGAGGTTAAAGCGCAGGCCCGCCCGGGCAAGCGCGCAAAAGCGAGCCGAAAGCGAGCGGGCGCGCGCCGCCTTGGGGCGGGCGGACGCGCGTGTCCTGCGGACCGCCTGGCGGAGCCGCTGGCGCGGCAGGCTAATTCTTTAAAGGGAAATCACGCCATCAACCCAGAGCTTCGCAGCCGTCTTCCATTTCCTTGTTCAGGCGCTTCATGAACTCGCGTTTTTCAATGCCCGGCATTATTGGCGGCAGGTTCTTTATGGTAATTGTGCCCGGCCGCTTTATCCACGAGTTCTTGCCCCACAGCTTGCCCGAGTTCAGAACTATGGGCACGACCGGCAGCCGAAGCTTGTCGTACAGAAGGGCCACTCCGGGCTGATAGCTTTCGACCCTTTTCCCGTACGGGGTGCGCGTGCCTTCGGGATACACGACCAGGGTGTACTTTTTCTTGGCGCGCTTCTGGGCCTGGTCAAGCAAATGCCTCATGGCCTTGGAGCCCGCACCGCGGTCCAGCGCGATGGACCCCGCCCTCATCACGGCCCAGCCGAAGAACGGTATCTGCGCCAGGCCTTTCTTGACTATAGTCGCGGGCTTTGGGGCGACCAGGTGCATGACCATAGTTTCCCACGCCGACTGGTGCTTAACCGCCATGATATACGGGCGCGGCGGCAGCAGGGCCGCGTTTATCTGGTTCTGCATCTTTATCCCGCAGACGACCCGCAAAAGGATATTGACGACCTTTGCCCACACCCTTGCCAGCCAGCGCATGGCCCGGCCGGGGAAAGGAAGCAGCAGCACCGAAACCAGCGACGCGACCGCAGCCCACGCGAAGAACAAAACCGTAAAGACGAACGAACGAAAGTACAGCATTTTATTTATATCTTCCTATATTAAAACTTTTGTCCAGTATATTCTTGTGTTCACTATATTATATTTTATCCATTCTGACAATACCCGCCGGAGCGAGCTGCGTGAAGGGGTTTTTGGTATGGCGTTGTCGCACGCCGGATACGCGGTCATCTTTATGTCCGGGGACGCGAACCGCAGTTCCAGCATGGCGCGCGGCACGTGGTAATCGTTGGTCACCACCAGGGCCGACTTTATGTTCATGTCCTCAAGCCGGTTCTTGGACTTTATGAAGTGCGCCACCTCGCGGGCGTTGCCCGTGGTGTCTTCGGCCCCATGCCCCAGGTATATCTTTTCGCGCATCTCCATGTCCATGCCGTGTATGGATTCGGCTATGGTGTCGATGTCCACCTGGCGGTTGACGCCCGATATGAAAAGGAGCCGGCCGTTGTCCTCGGCCAGCAGCCGGGCCGCGGTACTTATGCGGCTGCGCCCGCCTGTAAGGGCGACTATGATGTCGGCCTTGGCCTCTTGCTCATTGGGGCACAGGTTCACTATGCCATCGTAAAAACCCCTGAAATCCCACGCGGCCAAAGCCAGCAGGACCAAAAACAAAAGCGCGATAAAAGTCTTCATCAGAACATTTTCCTTAATTTGCCCAAAACCGTTACATAAGACCCAAGAGTGCACAAGCCCACGGCCAGCGCGGCCGCGGCGAACAGGCTGCACCACTGCATCGCGGAAAACCCGCCGAACGTCAGCAGCCCCGAGTTCAAGCTGGACACCAGCCTTTCAAGGCCCAGCACTATTGGCAGGGATATCAGCAGCCCGATGCCCGCGCCGATGCTGCCCAGTATGCAGAAGCTTGCCGCGAACTGGCCCGCGATATAGTTGTCGCTTGCGCCCATTATGTGCATGAGGTATATGGTGTCCTTGTGCAGACCCATGCCCATGACCGCGGCGTACACTATGGCCGCGCTTAGCGACAGGATTATAAGCGCCATTATAGCGGAAAGCATGCCGACGAATCCGCCCCTAAGCGAATTAAGGCGGTTCATCCAGCGGACATGGAACTCGACCGAGGCCTGGGAAACCTGGCTGACCACCGGCATAAGCACCTGGCGCAAGGTCGCCTCGTCATGGAAGTTCCGGTTGAACGTGACGTCCATCAGCACCGGCATGGGCAGGCCGTCAAGGGCGCGCTCGTCCCCGACCCAGGGCGCAAGCAGCTGCCGCATTTTCGAGTGCGGCACCACCGTCACCTCGCGCACTTCTGGCAGCATGCGAAGGGCGTTCACCAGGCGCGTGGCGTCCGCGTCCGCAGTCCTGCCGTCCGGGCCCGGCAGCACCTGCACCGTGACCGAGCCGGCCACCGCCTGCTGCCAGTTGTTCAGCACGGACGAAACGAAAAGGCCGACGCTGATGGTCAGCAGGCCCACGAACACC
>WRDZ01000087.1 GCA_009779595.1 Alphaproteobacteria bacterium
GGCCATGATGAACAGGACCAGGGCTGAAAAGGCCGCGGCAACTGCACCGAAACCGGCTGCCAGGCCGCCCGCCGCAAGACCGCAAACTCCGCCGGCAAGGCCCGCGCCAAGGCCTGCCGCTGCCCCGCCCCAAGCCCCGGCCGCTGCCGGACGGCCCGCGCCCGTGCCAACTCCCGGGACGAACAGCGAGTTCCAGCACCTGGCCGTTTTCCCAAGGTTCGGCTATTGGTGGGTTGTGGCAAGGGACAAGCTGCCGCAGCTGCCCCACGGCGTGCAAGAGCGGCTGGACATAATCACCCCCAACGGCGTGGCCACGCGCCTTTTGATGATGCCCGAGTTCGAGCCGCGCGTCACGCTTACAGACGGTGGCCTGTTGCGCTTCGAAGCATGGTATGGGATGAACTATTCGTTCGGCGGGATTGAGCCGGACCCGCATCCGCACGAAAACCGGGTGGCGTTCGAAAACATAAATCCGGCGGCCAATCCGGTCGTGTTCACCGACCCGGATTTCGGCGACAGGCTTATCGTCGCCCCGATAGGCACCAGGAACGGGGTAAGCGCGGATTACGACTATCCGCTGTTTTCGGTGCTGGCTTCGCTGAACGGGATTGCCATCGCTCCAAAATCGCCGGAAATCACGACAAGGGTGGCGGGCCGCAACCTGTATGTGACCTCGACAATAAGCCTGGCCCTGTCAGAAGAGCATGACACCCGGCCGTTTGAAGAAAGGGCGCCAGGCGGCCGCGGGGTGGTCGCCGAAGACATCGTCCTGCCCGATGAAAACAATGCGGCCAGGCGCGATATGCTGAACCTTGCCGCATGGTCGGCCGAATTCGCCGGCGAAACCTGGGACCGCGCGCAATCCCGGCTGATGAACGCCGTCACAAGCACGAACTCTTTGGAGGAAAGGAACGAGGCCCGGTTCCAGCTGGCGAAGTTCTACCTTGTTTGGGGCGCCGGCGCCGAGGCTTTGGGGGTGCTTAATTTCATGGCCAGGGCCGACGCCAGGGTCGTCAACTCCACCCGCTTCCAGATATACAGGGGGGTGGCGCTGTACCTTATGGGGCGCTATGACCAAGCCGAACGCGCACTGTCGCCGACCACGCTTAGGGTGAACCGCGAAGTGCTGCTTTTCCTTGCCGCCATAGAAGCGCGCAAAGGCAATTACGAGTACGCATTCCCCTACTTCATGCGCATGATGGACACCATTGCCCAAATGCCGCTGTATTACCGGACCGAATTCTCGGTGCTGGCGACCCGGGCGGCGCTGGCGACCGACGACGACATTGCCGCCCAGGCGTTCATAGAGTATGCGGCCGACAACCGTAACAACGCTTTCAGGCGGGCTGGCGTGCACTATTACCGCGGCAGGATAAACAAAATCATGGGCTCGTTCAACGTGGCCCACCGCGAGCTGACGACCGCCGCGAACTCGGTCAGCCGGTGGTACAACGCTTTGGCCCTGCGCGCGCTGATAGCGTTAAGGACCGAGATTGGCGAGCTTACCGAAACCCAGGCCCTGGAAAAGCTTGAGGCCCTGCGCTATGGCTGGCGCGGCGACAGGTACGAGTACGACCTGATAAACGAGATTGTGCGGCGCTATATCGCTATCGGGCGGGCGGACCTGGCTTTGCGGCAGCTTGGCAGCTCGGCCATATCGTTTTCGGGCACGGATTTCGGCGCGAACGCGCACAGGCGGATGGCCGAGCTGTTCGAACAGATATTCCTAAGCCCCGAGGCCCAGAACCTTCCGGCCGCAAGGCTTCTGGCGCTGTACGAAGATTACAGGGAGCTTATCCCCGCGGGCGAAACCGGCTTCAGGATACGGCAGAACATGGTCGACCTGATGGTTGAAAACGGCCTGTACCCCGAAGCGGCCGAAGCGTTAAGGACCCAGCTTGCCGGGCCGTTCACGAACAGGCAGAAGCAGATAATGGGCATACGCCTTGGCGTGGTGTACCTTTTGAACCGCCAGCCCAGCGAAGCCATAGCCGCGTTAAGGGCTGCGGGCGAGCTTCAAGCGGTGCCGACGCACCTGCGGGAAATTGTCAGGAAGGTGCAGGCGCAGGCCCTGGTGGATACCGGCCAGTTCCAGCAGGCGCTGGACACGCTGGGCAGCGACAGGTCACCTGATGCGCTGAAGATAAGGGCCGAAAGCCACTGGCGCCTTGGGCAGTACGGCCAGGCGGCGGACGCGCTGAGGTATCTGATAGAAAAGCCCGTTGACGCAAATACTCTTGCCCCGGGCCAGGCCGAAATCATACTTAACTGGGCCGCTGCGCTGCGCCTTGCCGGCCGCGAAGCCGTGCTGATACGCGTGCGCAGCAATTTCCTTGGGTATATGAGGAACACGCCTTACAACGAAGCGTTCGACCTGATAACCAGCCAGACAACCGCTCCGGCCGGGATAGAAGCGTTAAGGAACGACGTCCAGGTGGCCGAGCGTTTCCGCACGTTCGTGGATTCCTATGTACGGCTGCTGCAGGAAGGAAGGCTTAGCGACCTGGTGCGCTGATAGCAATAGTTTTCAACAGCTTGCTTCTTCCAATAGCCTAAGCGCGTCGGTATTCCTAATGACGTTTGCCACTTTTTGCCGCGTCCCCGCCCTGTAAAGCTCGAAAAGCCTTGACGCTTGGGTGCGCCCGGCAAACAGCCCCACGCCGATAAGCGCCACCGCCAACAAACCGCCCGCCCCAAGGCGGCGCGCGTCGCTTCGCCGTACGGCTCGCTTTGGCGCTCGCTCGCTTGGTCCGCGCTATGGCCACAAAGACGCAATAAGCTATCAGGATAATAAAAAGTTGACATGCGCGGGCAAAACTAATAATATCAAACCAATAAAAAGCCAACCTATCTTAAGGAACTTCAAACATGAACGCACTTACAATCATTTTAATCATCCTTGCAGCCCTTGCGCTGTATGTCGTTATGATATACAACCGCCTGGTCGTGGGGCGCAACCGCACCAAAGAAGCGTACAGCGACATCGAAACCCATCTTAAGCGCCGCTATGACCTGATACCCAACCTGGTGGAAACGGTGAAGGGCTATGCCAAGCATGAAAGGGAAACCCTGGAAAAGGTCGTTGCCGCGCGCAGCGCCGCCATGTCCCAGCAGGGCGACGCGGCCCAGCATGCGGACGCGGAAAACATGCTGTCCAAAACCCTGAAGTCGATTTTCGCCCTGTCCGAATCATATCCGGACCTTAAGGCGAACGAAAACTTCCGCGAACTGCAGCGCGAGCTTGCCGACACCGAGGATAAGATACAGGCTTCGCGCAGGTTCTACAACTCGGTGGTGCTGGCCTTCAACAACAAGACCCAGATGTTCCCCAGCAGCATAATCGCGGGCATGTTCCGTTTCACCAAGGTCGCGTACTTCGAGCTTGACGAAGCCGAAAAGGCCGCGGTGCAGAAGCCGGTCAAAGTGCAGTTTTAGACCATGAAGACGACTTACGACCACATACAAAGCAACCGGAACCGGACGGTGGTTATCCTGCTGCTGTTTCCCTTAGCGCTGCTGCTGCTGACCTATGCGTGCGGCTGGATTATATCGCTTATACTTTACGCCGAACAGCCGGGCGGGTATAGCGTTCCCGCTGACTATAACACGCTGGCAATGGATTTCACGTCGATGGCGTTTCCCGTGGTCATGGTATTGGCCGGCATCTGGATTTGCATCTCGCTGTTTTTCGGGGACAGGATGGTCATGGGGTTTGCGAGTGCCGCGGAACTTAAAAAGCGCCAGGACCCCGACCTGTACCGCCTGGTGGAGAATACCGCGATTGCCGCCGGGCTGCCTTGCCCCAAAATATACATTATCGAGGACGGCTCGCTTAACGCGTTCGCCACCGGAATCCGGCCTGCGAAGGCAAGCATAGGGCTGACCCGCGGCATAATCGACCGCCTTGA
>WRDZ01000088.1 GCA_009779595.1 Alphaproteobacteria bacterium
ATAATAAGGTTTTTCAGGACGGTCGCTTTCTTTGATTTGGGCATCGGATGGGTGGTTTTATGCGTTGCCGCGGCCCTGCTGTTTTTCGCCTATGCGGGGATTTCCATATCCTATGAAAAGTACTCGCTGTACAGCAAGCGCGGGAAATCAATCGCGTTCATAGCGCTGGCCATGATAGTCGCGTCGGCCGCGGCCTGGATTTTCAGGCCCGTGCTGTCCCTTAACGTGGTGATAATCGTGGTGCTGGCGAACTCGCTGTCGTACGTTTACCGCCGCCTGTACCTTCTGTACTTCTTTTTGGCCGAGCTGATTGTCGCCGCATACCTTTTCAGCGGGCGCTATGTCTTGTCCAGCGTGATAATAAGCAGCTATTTGTCGATAATCTTCATCAGGTGGTGGAAAAGGCTGTGGCTTAGGTACAAGTACAACATCGACATCACGACCGCGGTCGAGGACAAGCTGTGATTGGCCTGACGGCTTTCCTGTGCGGGTTCTTGATACCGGCGGTCGCCGGCCGTGTAATGAAGGTGTGGTACTTTGACGCTGGCACTGCATTGGCCAGGATGGTTTACCTTCCGAAAATCACCGTGAAAAAAAGGTCGCTTAAGGTCATTTTCTACCGTCTTGTTTTTTCGTGCCTGTGGGGATTGGCGGCTGTTGGCTTCGTGCGGGTCGCGGCTGTGCCCTCCGCGTTTGGCATAGCGTTCTTCTGCATGCTTGGGGTGTTGCTGGTGGTGGACAGCCGCATCGAAATCCTGCCCGATATGATAACGCTTCCGCTGCTGATACTTGGGTTCTTGTTCGGCGCCGTTGTCCGCGGCGCTCCGCTTGACTCGGCATACGGGGCAATCCTGGGCTATTGCATACCGCTGCTGTCTTCGTTCGTCGTATATCCTTTCCGCAAAGAGGCCATGGGCGGCGGCGACATAAAGATGATGGCGGCGTGCGGCGCATGGCTTGGAGCGGCCGGCCTGCTGATAATGGTGTTCCTGTCCTTGTTCGTTTTCGCCGCCCAGGCCATTGCCTTAAGGAAAAGGCAGTTCGCGTACGGCCCGGCCATATCCTTGTCCGCGCTTATAACTCTTGCTTTTCAAGAATCGCCCTTGTTTGGCCTAATATCTTCATATTTGCTGTGATGCTTGCCGCCTGTTTGGCCTTGTTTTGGCGGCGGTACACCTGCAGGGCGTCCGTATATGCGCGCTGGGCCTGGTCAAGGATGGCGGGGCTTTGCCGGTGCTTTGCGATGGCTATTATTATGTTACCCAGCACGGTCACCGCATGGGCGAATTGCAGCGGAGTCTTTTCCCGCGTATAGACCGTAAGCGCCTGCTTTATGTAATTTGCCGCTTCGGTCAGGGATTCGCCGGTTTTCGTGACCTCGCAGTAAAGTTGGAAAGTGGTGCCCAGCGCCACCATCACCTCGGCCCAGCCCATCGGGGAAACGGTCTTTGTATAATACTGCAGCGCTTCTTTGAAGTGCTTTGCCGCGTCGTCGAAATCCTCTTTCATGCCCTCGATAAGGCCAAGCTTCATATACACCTGCCCGATGCGGTATTGCAGCGACGCATAAGCCTGGTTGCGCATGGATTTTGGCATGTACGTCCTGGCGGAATCGAACGCGGTTATCGCCCGTTCAAGCAGCTTGGGGTTGCTGCGTTTTTCGCCCAGGGCCTGGTACACCAGCCCAAGGGGCAGGTATATGTCCTTTTGCAGTACCGGAGCCATGTTCATCGCTTTTGTATAGGCTGAAATCGACTGTTCCAGGAACTTGGGGTCGTGGCAATAGGCCGCGCTTACGGCCAGGGCTTTTGCGAACACCATCAGGTTTTGCCCGGTCTCGGCTTCGTTAAGGTGCCCGCCGTTGGTTTCGGCTGCCTGAGCGGCCTCTGCCGCGGCTTTGGGTACTATGGAAAGCAGTATGCGCTCTTTCTCGGTGTTGCTGGGTATGATGATGGAAAGCGCGAACGCCCGCAGCAGGGTATAGAAGATGTCCCCTTCGATTTTCGGTATGTATATGCTTGCCGCCGAGCTGGGGTTGCCGCGCGCGAACGCGGTGATTTTTATCTTTTGGGCCATGTTGTCGACTTCGCCCTTGATGAAGACGTCATAGTTGTCGTTGCCGGTGTCGGGCTGTTTGTGCACGATGATTTTCGGCAGGTTTTCGAACACGTTGACCACCCAGCCGCGGTATATCTCCTGGTTGTCGTTGTCGAATGGAAGCACGGCCAGGCTTACGGCGAACGCTGATTTTTCAGGGTCAAGCATCGGCTGTTTCTGGGAAAACAGGACCGACAGGTTGGCCATGGCCCGTTTCGAGGCGGGCGCGGGTTTGCGCGCGGCGGGCGTCTTGACTGCTTCCGGAGGGATTTCATAGTTGGGCATCGGGGCTGTCCGCGCGTGGGCCGCTTTGGCATACCCGGCCATGCGGTTAAGCAGGGTCACGCTTAAGTCGGGGTTGCGGGCCATTTTCTCGGTCAGCTCTTCATAAGTTATTTCCTCGGCCGACACGTCGGTGACGGCCTTTGCGCTGGCCGTGTGCCTTGACCGGTTGAACAGCCCGACTTCCCCGACCATGTCGCCCGGGCCGGCCTTGCCCACGATTATGCGCGAGCTGGTAAGCTGCACCTGGCCGTCGCGGATTATGTATGCGAAGAAGGCTTCGTCGCCTTCGTTGAAAAGCGTTTGCCCCGGTTTGAAAGTGCGCTTTGTCGTGCTTGTCATTCCAAATCAGCCAGCGATTGTTGTATCATGGCAAGCCGGTTTTTCGCGCTTGCCAGCTTTTCGGTTTCCGCCGCTATCAGCGCGGCCGGAGCCTTCTCTTTGAACGCCGGGTTGCCCAGCTTGTCGTTAAGGAACTGTATTTCGGCAGCCGCCTTGTCCTTTTCCTTGTTCAGGCGCAGGATTTCCTTTGCCTTGTCGACAAGCTCGCTCATCGGGAGGGATATGCGCGCGTCGTCGGTCACGGCAGCCGCCACCTTTATCTGGCTTGGCGGAGCCTCGAACACGATTTCGCTGGCCAGGCGGTCGAACACGTACCTGCAGTTCCTGAAAATGTCCTTGTCCTTGGTTTCGATGAACACCGTGGTCTTAACCATAGGCTTGACGTCCATGCTTGCGCGCAGGTTGCGCACCGCGGTAACAGCCGCGATGACCTTGTCGAACCCGCGGCTTTCCTCGGTGAAATCCAGCCCCGTGTCGTACTGCGGATACTCGGCGTAGATTAAGAACTGCCTTCCGGTCTGCCTCCATATGTTTTCGGTTATGAACGGCACGAACGGGTGCATCAGCCGCAGCATGCCTTCCAGCACGAACATCAGCACCTGGTCCGCGTCGTCGCGGAACTTGGATATCTCAAGGTACCAGTCGCAGTAATCGTTCCAGAAAAAATCGTAAATCCGGCGGGCTGCCGTCCCATGGTCGCAGGCCTCAAGGCTTTCGTTCACGTCCTTGACCAGGGCGTTATAGCGCGACAATATCCACCTGTCCTCGGCCTTTGTCGCCGCCGGTATCCCGTGGCCCAGCTTGAAATCCGGGCCAAGCCTGCCCAGCACGAACCTGCACGCGTTCCATATCTTGGTGTTGAAGTTGCGCGCGGCAACCACCTTTTCCTCGCTGAACTTCAGGTCGCCGCTAAGCACGGTGTTGCTTGTCAGCGCGAAACGCAGAGCGTCGCTGCCGTATTTCTCGGTCATCTCAAGCGGGTCTATGCCGTTCCCCAGCGATTTGGAAAACTTGCGCCCCAGCTCGTCCCGCACAAGGCCGTTGAACAGCACGGTGTGGAACGGCAGTTCGCCGGTGAAATACAGCCCCGAAAACACCATGCGTATCACCCAGAAGAATATGATGTCATAGCCTGTCACGCACATGTCCGTGGGGTAAAAGTATTTGAAGTCCCGCGTTTC
>WRDZ01000089.1 GCA_009779595.1 Alphaproteobacteria bacterium
AACTCCGGCGCCCTCATCACATTGGAAAGCTGTCTGCGCAGGCCTCTTAACTCGGTGAACTTGTCCGTCAACACGTCAGCGTCTTTCTGAAGCTGCCTGTCCACGATTTTTTGGCCCCCCTCGGACATGTGGCGCTTTGCCATTTCCAGCCTGAACGGCCCGTCCCCGCCGCGCTGCTGGCCGGGAGCCGTACGCACGACCCGGGCTTCCTTGGTCTTATATTTATCGGCGTACTTGTTCCTGGATGCGGTTACGCTGGAAGCGTATGCGGCCAAGAAAACGTTCAGCGCAATCGAAGCAGCAAGCCCGTAAACAATCAATTTCCTTTTAGATAAAGTTGCCATCGTAGTTAACCTCCATTAAGTTAGCGGGACCATAGGCAAAAGGCCCCATGTTGAATTCAAAATCGTCCGCGTCGCCTACCCCGATATTGCCGGCGAATACTCCGGCCACGCAAATCATTACAAGCAGGAAACCCTTGCCAGCGCCCATAGCCAGCCGTATGCGCTGCCCGCGTTTTTCAATGCGCGCAAACACCTGCTGTTTGACGTGGGCGTGGTCCGGCATTTCAAAAAAATCTGTCATACTTTCGGCTCCTCTGGTAAAAGTCTGTTGCATCCGGTTTTTAAGCTAGCCCGGGCCCTGAACAGCAGGGCTTCGAAAGCGCTTAGGCTTATCCCCATTGACGCAGCCGCGTCTTTCTGCGACAAGCCATCGAAATAAAACATCATCACGGCGGCTTTCTGAGAATGCGGCAGGTCGTCCATGGCCTTGCCCAATGCAACATCCTGTTGATATTGTAACGTGTGCAGTTCGCTTTCCTTGTGGTCGTCGGCGGAAAAAAATTCATCGTAGTTTTCCGGCAGCGCCACATAGCGCTTGTTCTTGCGCAGCGCGTCTATGGTCTGGTTGTACAAAAGCCTGTAAATCCACGCTTTCACATGGTTGCCCTGGGCCCCATCGCGTTTCTTGAAACTGCCGGCCTTGACCCAGATTTTGAAGAACACGTCCTGCACTATATCATCGGGCAAATCCCGGCTGCCCGTAAGTTTCGCGACAAAGCGCAGGGCTTGCGGCATGTACCTGTCGGCCAAAACTGCGAACGCCTGCTGGTCCTTTTGGGCTGTCAAGGCAATCAGTTCGTCGTCGCAAAGGCCTGTCATGCTCATGTGGCTAGTACAGCCTGTGGGCGGAAGCGCGCGTGTCAAAGGTTCCGGCGGTCGACCTTGCGCTTACGCAGTTGCAATTTGCGCAGCCGCCGTTGTTGACCTGCTGGTTATTGTTGGGCACAACCCAGTTGTTGTGGTGGTGCATATTTGTCGAACCACGCGAGCCGCTGAGCGAAGAAGAATGGTGGTGAGCATTATTATGATGAAGCCCGGTTGGATAGCTCCACTGGCGCCTGTGCACATGGCCTCCGCCAGCCAAAGCTTCGGCAGTCCAAGCCAGCAGCACGATAAGGGTCATAGGCAGCAAAAGCTTTTTCATGGTTGGAATCCTTTCCATTGCATACTATATATTATAAACGAAACCGCTGCCAAAACCTTGCGCGTTAACACGGAATTTCTTGTCAGCGGCCGGTTGTCATTCACATTACCTGCCGCCTATTATACCATAAAACTACTTTTATTTCAACCCTTTTTCTATAATAGTTTATGCCAATCGGACACGTTACCCCCGCCCCTGGCCGGGCCTTGCCGCTATCCGTGACTGCACAAAATCTTCGAAATTGGCGAAACCTCTTTTCCTCAACTCTTCAAGCACTTGAGGGTTATTGATGCTGTGGTCCCGGCTGTCCCTGTTGCTGAACTTCATCAGCTCCCTTAATGCCGGAGATTTTTCCATAGCCCTGTAAACAACGTCTTCCGCATGGACGACGCCTGACTTTCTTGCGCCGCCTTGGACGTCCGCCATTTCCATTTGAAGGATTGCAAACGCTTCACCATAAGTCATTCCCGCAAACCTGTCACCTGTAGCCGGCCGCGTGCCTTGCGCCGGCGGCCGCTGTTCCGAGTGCAGCCCGCTTGTGGTAACTTGGGACTGCGCGTCAGCTGCAGACAGTGTCGTGCCACGCTCTGGACGGCCTCCTCCTGCCCGCGGCGCTGGTTGCACCTCGGCCGCGATTTCCGTGGCGGACACGCCCCTTCTATGCAGCTCTTCCCTCTCGTCAGCAGCATCCCCCGCGCCTGTCGCCCCTTGATTTGTCGGCGGCGGCGGATACCCCTGTCTCTCGGCGTAATTGTCCACCCGCTCGTTGGAAGGCCCTGCAAAATTAATCCTGATATTGTCCCTGTTTACCAGCCTGTTGTTTCCTGCCAAAGCCAGCATAGCCTGGGTTCCGGTAAGCTCCCTTTCGCGCCCCCTCCTGTCCCTGATAACCACAGTGGCGCCCCTGTATCTCTCGGGAACCTGCCCGCCGTTTTGCAAGGCTTCCACCAGGACGCTGGGGTTGTTCACCGGGCTTCCCTGCCTCCACGCCTCGATTTGCTGGATTGTCATGGCCTGCACGATTTCCGGCATGTTTGCGGCCAAAGCCCGCCACTGCGGGTCGGTGATAGAGCCCCTTTCAGCCATTCTTCGCAGCTCGTTCGCCGTGCGCACCGCGTCGTTCAAGCCGGCTGAGATATTGCCCGTAATCTCTGTCGTTGCCCTGGGTTGCGGACCCGAGGTGCTTCCCCTTCTGATTATGCCGTTTGCGTGTCCGGCGCGCCTGGGCCAATAGGAAAGACCCTCAATATTGTCGTTATTTATATATTCACCGGAAGCATGGTGCAGATAAGCGCTGGCTTGCCCAAGAGCGCACATCAGGCCCGGGCTGGTAGTTTCCCTTCCGCTTAAATTTTCCTGCGTATCGAAAACCCTCTCGAAAAGCCTTCTTTGCCTGTCGGTAAGGCCGTTAGGGGTAAGCCCGTTGTCGTTTGCGACAACCTGAGCCATAACCCGGGCGTGCGACGGCAAAGCAGCTATGGTAAAGGCAATATCTCGCTCTGCTGGCGACAAATTACTGTAATTCAAGGCCCCGTATCTTGCCGGCCCTCTAAGCTGTCTGTTGAAAGCGGCCAGGATTTCATTAAGCGCACCGTCGTTTTCCGCCATAATATTTCTCCTTATGGTTAATATTGGTGGTAATTCTCTGTTGTCATTTGACCATAAAACAGTTGATTTTTTATTAACGCCGCAAACGAAAATAAGAAACAGCGGCCGGTTGTAGTTCATCACCGGCCGCCTGTTACACCATGGGATTACCTGGGTTTTAATCCCTTGTTATTCCATGCCTTTTCAAAAGCTCTTGATATCGCTCTTCGACGGTCTTCCCAGCATGCTGTTGCTGAATAGCATGCCTTATTGCATTTTTATTAACTTCTTGGTCATCGGAACTGACAAAAACGAAATCTCTGTTAAATCGTCTTCTCAGTTCTTCTTGTCCAGTTCGTATTTCTTCCGCAGTCAAACCGGTTGTACGGTTATCCCACGTTTCTTGAGTATTATTGCCTGCTCCTAGAGCGACAAATGGTTCATAATATCCTCTTCCTTCTGTGTCGAAAAAGGCTTGTATTCTAGCTCTAGCGCCACTTGTAGTTATTTCCTCCCTTCTTTCTTCCGGGGGTTGCTCCTGGCGTCTCCTAGAAGCCTCATCCAGCCTTTCTCTTTCTTGTATTCTTGGTTGTAAATCGGTTTCTGGAGTTCCAATTACCGGAATAACCGGCGTATCGCCGCCTTGTTGCTCCCTGCCTTCCCTCAGCCTCCTCTCAACAAACTCCCTAGGCGTCTCAGCCGCGCCGCGCCGCTGTTCAACCTCGGCTTCTGGACTCGCCGGCACTACTGGAGTTTCCGGTTCCTTGGGCATTTCCGGATTCCCCCGCGTATTGTCCCTATCAC
>WRDZ01000090.1 GCA_009779595.1 Alphaproteobacteria bacterium
GCCCTCGACCAGTACCGTGAATATCCCGGTTATGCTGCCCCTGCCGTCAGTGCCCATGCCCGCGCGTTCCAGCAGCTTGGGCATTTCGGAAAACACCATGGGGGTATAGCCCTTGCTAGTCACGGGCTCGCCTGCGCTAAGCCCGATTTCGCGCGACGCCATGGCGAACCGCGTTATCGAGTCCATCATCACCAGCACGTCCTGGGCCGTGTCGCGGAAATACTCGGCCACAGCCATGGCCGTGTACGGGCACTGGCGGCGCAGCAGCGGGGACTCGTCCGAAGTGGACAGCACCAGGATTGCCCGCTTCATGCCTTCGGGGCCAAGGTCGTCTTCGATGAACTCGCGCGCCTCGCGGCCGCGTTCGCCCACAAGGCCCAGCACCGTGACAGGGGTGACCGTATTTCGCGCAATCATGCCGATAAGCGACGACTTGCCCACGCCCGAACCCGAAAAAATGCCGATTCGCTGGCCGCGGCACAAGGTCGTGAAAGTGTTAAGGGAGCGCACCCCTATATCCACCTTGCCTTCCACGCGCCCGCGGTTGTACGCCGGCGGAGGGTTTGCGCGGATATAATACGGCTTGTTCCCCTGCGGCAGCGGGCCAAGGCCGTCGATAGGCTCGCCCAGCGCGTTTATGGCCCGCCCCAGCCAGCCCGGGCTTGGGTAAATCGCAGGCTTGGCCCCGGAAAACGTGACGCGCGCGCCCGCGGAAACGCCCTCGACTGTGCCGAACGGGACGGCCAGGGCCTTTTCCTTGTCGAACCCCACGACTTCGCAGAAAATCTGCCTGCCGTCGCGGGCCTGCACAGTGCAATAGTCGCCTATGGACAAAGCCTGAGTAATGCCCACAACGTGTATGACCAGCCCCCGCACGGCGGAAACCTCGCCGTAAACGGTAATCTCGGGCGAGTTGTTTATCGCTGAAACCAAAGATAAAGTGTCCATAAGCTAAACAATAGCGCGCCTGCCGATTTTGTCAACACGCAGCCTTGGAAAAAACGTATGTACCCCGCAACACCTATGGTTTGCCGGCTTTTTCGCACATGACGAAATAGACCGCATTGTTCCTGTCCACCTGCCGCACGGTTTCGGGGGTGTCGCGTTCATAGTCCATGTACACGGGCTCGTAAATCAGGCAGAAATCACCGCTTATATCGGTCGTGCAGGCGCTGGACAAAACGCTCGTCATCAAGCATATCGCGGCTGGCCTTAGCAATCTTCGCAGCATTGGCAACTCCTTTCAGTTTGGAAATCTTTTGGCTGTCGCGCCCCTTCTGGAACCCGGCCGCATACAGCAGCACGGCGGCGAGGGCGAAAAGCCAGTATTTAATCGTGTTTAGGTATTTGGTCATGTTTGTATCCTTTCAGTCCTATGTCGCGCACTCCGCTGATGCTTAGGATTATCCCAAGGCCGGCAAGCAGGTATTCCCACTCTACCGGCGGCATCTTGAAAAACGGCACGATGGTGCAGTTGTGGAATATCCCCCAGCAAAGCGTCCACCCTATGACGGGTATCCAGGTTCGGTTGGTCATGTTTTTCTCCTTGTCTATGTGTTGGGGTTGTGGTAACTCTTGCCTATAAAAGGAGGCAAGATGTATAAAGTTCTTTGTTACGCCGTATGTTCGCTGGGCGTCGGATTCGCGCCCAAGGCTTCGGGCACGTTTGGCTCGCTGGTCACGCTGCCCATGGCGTTCGGGCTGGCCTATTATTGGGGGTTCTGGGGCCTGCTGGCAGGCGCTACAGCCGTGTTTTTCATCGGCACAATCGCGACCAAAGAGGTGCTCAAATACACCAAGCACGACCCGTCGCTTGTGATAATAGACGAAGTCGCCGGGCAGCTTGTCACCTTCCTGCCGCTGGGCTGGTTCCTGCTGGGCAACGCAAGCGCCTGGTGGGTTTACGGGCTGGGGTTCGTGCTGTTCCGCGCTTTCGACATCTTCAAAATCGGGCCCGTGAAATGGGCGGACGAGAAACTTGGCAACGAATGGGGAGTCATGCTTGACGACGTATTCGCCGGCATATTCGCCGCCGCAGTCCTGTTCGCGGTGTGGTTCGCGGTAGGGCTGGCGGTAACATAGGCTAGAGTTCTCCCGCCTCTTGTAAGAACGGATACTAAGCCTGAAAGCGCACGGCTGTCAACGCATATCAGGGTTTTATTCCTAAAACCTGTGGATAACTTTTCCGCCCGCGGTCAATCAAACAAAACGCCTTTGTCCTGCGCGTTCCGCCCGGGCAAGCACCAAAACCAATGAATAAAATTTTATGCTTGCATTTGCCCAGGTGTGGATATAGTCTTTTGGTTATTAAGTTGCGTTTTTTGTTGAAAGGAGGAGGGGCCATGACGAAAACAGAACTGTGCTGCGGCCTGATTCTTGCAAACAAACAAACAAACAAACAAACAAACAAACAAACAAACAAAGAAGTGTAGCCTTGGCCTAATCGCCGGCAGGGCGTTTTCCGTTTTCAAAATTAATCGGCCGTGTTTCTTATGGGAAACACGGCTTTTTTGCGTTTTCAAACAATCAACCGACTAAAAGGAGTGTTTTAACATGAAAAAGATTACAGGATTATTGGCTTTGGGCGCAGTTCTTGCCGCGCCGTCAATGGGTTTTGCTGAACCGCAGTCAGGATTCTATGTCACGCCGAAGCTTATGTATGGCTTAACGGACATGAGGAATGCCAAGTATTATGAAACCAACCCTTCTACTACCTCTTATAATCTTGGCAGTCAATGGGACAACACCTTTGGGGTTTCCCTTGCGGTTGGATACGATTTATCTAAAAAACACAATACGCCTGTCCGCGCGGAACTGGAATACGCCGTCTTTACAAAGGCCGAATCTACGGGGAGGCCTGACGATTGGCACCCCGCTAATAAAATGCGCCAATCGAGCTATGTACAGACTTTGTTTGTGAACGCGTATTACGATATTGACACCGGCGGGAAGTTTACCCCGTATGTGGGCGCGGGTATTGGGGCAGGCCTCATCCAAACTGAAGGTGATATCGTTTGGTTTTCGGGAATTCGTGAAAACACCGGTTCAAAAACCGTGACTAATTTCGCTTGGAATTTAGGTATCGGCGTGGGTTACAAAATTACGGACAAAGTCGTTTTGGACGTCGGATATCGCCTTGTTGACCTTGGCAAAGTGAAGACGAATTTGTATGATTGGGGCGGTGGCGATAGCTGGCACATGGAAACCGGCCGCCTGACCCAGCATCAGTTTGGCGTGGGCGCGCGCGTCAAGTTTTAACCATGATTTTTTAATGTACTGCGGCGCGGTCGGCTTACAACCCCGCGCCGCGTTTATTTACAGCCCCCAAATCCGCCTGTCCCTTGATGCGTCCACCGTATATATAAGGTTTATATCGCGCTGTTCGTTCGGGTTGAACTGCGACCGCCACATCAGCAATCCCCTGACATCGTTATAGTCCTGCGTGAACCCGCTGGTGGTGGCCTGGTCTATCCTGACCACCAGGCTTGTGTCGCGCGACACCGGTATCTGGTCGAAGATTTCGATGGTTATGGGCCGGGTGTGCAGGTTATGCACCGTGGTGCGGAAGCTGCGTGTAATGCGGTTGTCCCTCGAGATGACCCCGACCACGCTTCTTTCATCGCCCATGACCTGGCGCCTTATCTGGATTTTATCGTCCACACCGAACGACAGCGTGTACTCGCTGCCGGGGCGCACGAACGGAATGTTGGCCATGCCTATGTAAAAACCGTCGCGGAATAAAGTTGCCCTGCCCGCCAGCAGCGGAGCCTGTCCCTCGTACTTCACCTTGGCGCTTAAATACGCGTTCTGGTCCAGTTTCGGGGTGCTTTGCGCCAGCAGCTGCGCCGGCAAATCCATCGTGGACAGGCGGA
>WRDZ01000091.1 GCA_009779595.1 Alphaproteobacteria bacterium
CTTGCCCTTCTTGGAAAGCACAGTGGTTATAGCCGCTGTCAGCGTGGTCTTGCCATGGTCCACATGCCCAATGGTTCCAACGTTCTTGTGCGGCTTGTTCCTCTCAAACTTCTCTTTTGACATTATATGTTCTCCAATACAATAAAGGTTGTAAATCCGTTGTAAAAACTTTTTTAAATAGACCCTAAAAAACGCTTGTTGTCAAGACCTTTTTATATTTTTTTAACCATCCTGCGACTTTCTCGTATTTTGCGGACAGCTTTTCCGCGTCGCCCGCGGACAGCCAGATGTTCTGGCTGAGGCCTTCCTCGAGCATGTCCAGATACTCGTGGCTTGTGGGTTTGCCCGAAGAGTTCGCGGCCAGGAGGAACAGGAAAAAATCGACGGTTTCGTTTTCGCCTTTGTCCTCGTCCCGCGTTTTGGCGGTCAAGTGCTCAAGCGGCTGCTGGCTGCCCACAAGGAAGCCTGCCTGCTCGAAAATATGGCGGGATACGGACTGCAGCGGGGTTTCCATGGGAGACACGGGCCCGCCGGGAAGGCAGTACTGGACGGTTCCGCCGACATTGCGCTTTATGACGAAAATGCATCCGTCGTCCACAATCAAAGCGTAAGAGCTGGCCTTTGTCATTTAAAACGTTCCCTGTTACCAATCGACATGCATTGAAAATAAGATATATCACGGGATGCATGCAAGTCAACGGTAAAGATTGCCGGGCGCCGTTATATTTAAGTCTTCTAGATGGAGCGGGTGATGGGGATCGAACCCACACAGCCAGCTTGGAAGGCTGGAACTCTACCATTGAGCTACACCCGCGGCGCGGGCCTGACAATCTGGTGGAAGGGGTTAGATTCGAACTAACGTAGACTCTCGTCGGCAGATTTACAGTCTGCTGCCATTAACCACTCGGCCACCCTTCCTTAAAAAATCGAAGCAAGTCCTTGTAATCACGGAAAATGTGGTTTACAATATTACCAATGATATAGTTTAAAACCAAGTTAGTCAAGGGAAAAATGAAACGGCAGCCTCAAAA
The DNA here is from genome assembly GCA_009779595.1 of Alphaproteobacteria bacterium. GTDB lineage: Bacteria > Pseudomonadota > Alphaproteobacteria > WRDZ01 > WRDZ01 > WRDZ01. The sequence continues at coordinate 1,032 of WRDZ01000091.1, forward strand.
AAGCCAAGGGTATTGGATTTACGGACAGCACGCTGTAATGGCGGCTTTGGAAAACCCGGCGCGCAAAAAGCTGCAGCTTCTGGTGTCGGATATGCGTGATATCGCCGATGTGCGGCTTGGGGCGCAGCTTAAGCCAATCATAGCCGACAGGGCCAGGCTGGAAAAGGCGCTGCCTCCGGGCGCGGTGCATCAGGGCATAGCGTTGTCCGTCCTGCCGCTGGAACAGCCGTCGCTGCACGATTTCATCGATTCAACGGCGGGCAAGAAGCATGCGCTTGCGGTGCTGCTGGACCAGGTGCTTGACCCGCATAACGTTGGCGCGATAATGCGCTCGGCCCTGGCGTTCGGGGCTGACGCGGTCATAGGCACGCACAGGCACTCGGCCCCTGAATCAGCGGTTTTGGCAAAATCCTCGTCCGGGGCGATAGAGTCCCTGCCGCTTATAGAGGCCGGCAACCTAGTACAGGCCATGGACCTGCTGAAGAAACACGGGTTCTGGGCCGTGGGCTTGGACGGCTCGGCGGCTTTGACATTGCGGGAAACGACCCTGCCCGAAAAAATCATGGTCGTGATGGGGGCCGAAGGGAGCGGCCTGCGCCGCCTGACCGCCGAACGGTGCGACTATATGGCGCGCATAGACATTTGCCCGAAAGTGGAAAGCCTGAACGTGTCGAACGCTTGCGCCATAACATTGTACGAGATAAGCGGGCGCCGCTGATATGACGCTTATATAATTTTTGTTGAAAAAATAAAAAACCTCTGGCCAAACGTAAAACGGTGTTTTATAATAATTAAGTATGAAATAATTGCTTCACGGGGGTAGATTATGGGTAAAAACCGTAACCAGATTGGGCGCATGATGTTGGAAATGCTGCTTTTCATCGGACTTTTGCTGGCGATAAGCCCGTTCATATACCGCAAGGCCGTGGAAAGGGCTATCGAGCGCGAGGATATCGGAATCGCCAACAACCTGCGGGTGCTGCGCGACGCGTCCAGGGTGCTGATAGATTCGGGCGACTGGAGGCTGTGCAGGCAAAACGAGGGCGAGCCCGCGCCGCGGACGGATTCGGTGAACTGCGACGTGCGGGAATTCAAGAGGACGTTTGAGGTAGCCGACTTGATGCAGTATATCCCGGAAGGCACAAGGACAAGGTCAAGGGCGTTCGACAGCTTCATGCTTGGCACCCTATGTTCGATTGAGCGGGTAGGCAATCAGTGCAGGAAGACGGTCACCGGGCTTATAGTCACAACGGGCGGAACCGGCGAAGTCAACGATATGCGGGGCAACCGAATCGCCTCGCTGGTCGGGGGCGAAGGCGGGTATATACGCAGCCCGGCGTTCAATATTGACCCTGACGATACGTTCAGGGTTCACGGCGCGGGCGCTGCCTGGCGGTTGGACGCTACAGATTTTTTCACGGACGACAACCTGTCGCCCCAGCTGGGGCGGGTCGCGGTTCTGGTGCGCGGCAGCGAATCAGGCGACTTTGACGGCCGCATACTGCACCGCGAAAGGATTGACGGATTCGAGGACGCCAACAGGATGCTGACCACCCTTGACATGGGCGGGCACGATATCGTGAATATCGGCGCTGCGGACGCAAGGCACATCAGGGTCATGGGGCGCGAAGGGCACAGGATGATACAGATGGACGCCAGCGACAGCCAAAGCCTGATGCTTTTGCACAGGATGGGTGCGGACGGAAGCACGGGCGTGACGATAACGATTGACGGCAGCACCGGGGTCATACACATGACCGAGTATGCCGAGGTTTTCAGAGGCCCGGGCCCGCACCTGGAGGACCAGGAAACTGGCGCGTGGGCCGTTGCGGTTGACAACCGTACTGGCGAGGGCCGTACTGCTGAAGACAGGCTGTGGGGGTGCATACGGCATGATGCGGACGGCAATTGCGACGAGGAGGGATTCACTTACGGCATCGATGCGGACGGCGTAAGCGTGCTTAGGGATTTGCGCATCCAAAGCCTTGGCGGCGCGGCGCTAAGCAGCATAGCCCCAAGGTGGAGCCTTATGGACATACACCGTTCGTTGATGGACGACATGCGTGTGCCGGCTCCGGGTTATAGAAGAACGGGTGATTCGCGGGAATTCGAGCGCGAAATTGTCGATGGCGTTTCCAGAAACACATGCCCTGTCGGGTTTACACCGGTGCTGGTGCTTAACCGCACAAGCAGGGACTGCGAGAAGATAAGCGGCAATGCCTTGGAAAAGGCGCGCTGCCATTGGCCGAATCCGGACTATCTGCCGTTCTTCAACAGACAGCCGAACCCTGCTTTTAGCGGCCCGAGCCCGCTGCAGTTTTTCGTAGTGGCGCGAGGAACGCTAGGTATTGCCGGCGGCTATCCTTTCGCTCCGTTCGACCGTTATGACGGGTGGAACACGCAGATTTTGATGTACGGCTCGATACCCAACATCCGGGACGTGCCCGTGTTCGTAAGGCACGGCTTTACCCCGGTTTACGACAATATGGAGTGCCATTTCCGCCCGGGTCCAGATGTAAATATCATCTCGTCAAACGATGTTTTTCCGGAATCTTGCCCGGACAGCGGAAACCAGAAGTCGCAGGCGTCTTTGCTTGGCCGTTTCCGCTCGAACGATGTTTTCCCAAGGCTTTTCCCGGGCAGCGGAAAACCAAAACCGCTGGCGTTCCTGCTTGACTTTGTAAGGTTAAGAAGCCAAGCCCATGCCTGCTGCGGCCAAGGGCAAGGCCAGGGCCAGGGGGACCCCGGCGACCCCATCATCCCCCCCACACAATACAGTTATCAGTGCACAAGAACA
>WRDZ01000092.1 GCA_009779595.1 Alphaproteobacteria bacterium
CCCGCTGCCCAGCATGGAAGACATGCCCGAATCATGGTCGTCGCTTCCTTTCGGGGGCGCGGGAACAGCGGTTGCCTGGAGTGCCGGCGAAAGTTTTTCGCCGCAAAACAGCCGCCAGTTTTTTTTTATCTGAAGAACCTGTTCGTAAGCACGGCCCAAGCCTCTCAGCCGTTTAGCACCGAGTGCGAAGGGTTTGACCGCACAAGCCCTGTGGACCACCCGAATGCGCGCATTACGTCGCCGTTCGGACCGCGCGTATCGCCGATACCGGGCGCGTCGTCCAACCACAGGGGGGTGGATATCGGTGGTGTGCCAAATGGCACTCCGACGCATTCGATGTGCAACGGCGGCAGGGTCCTGTTCGCCGGCCCCAGGGGCAATTACGGCAATATGGTGGATATCCAATGCCCCGCCCGGCCGGACGGCTCGCCCGGCCCAATCTTAAGGTACGCGCACCTTAACGACATAAATGTCAGTGTCGGACAGGAGGTCGATGTGAACACCAACCTGGGGGGCGTGGGCTCGACGGGGAACTCAAGCGGCGACCACCTGCATTTCGAGGTCATACAAGGCGGCAACACCGTGGACCCGCTGAACTGCGTGGACATCGGCGCTCCAGCGGGTGGGGCCGCGTGGGCGTGCGTGCCGCCGTCGCAGCCGACCGGCGCATCCAACCCCGACGGCACACCTGAGTGCAAGGACGCCAACGGCAACGTGGTTCCCGCGCAATACCAAAGCGCCACCGGCGGCGACGATTTCCACTGCAACTATTGTTCGGCCGCCATCACGATGGACGACCGTTCATGGGCGACCGACATATTCGTGCTGCTGTTCAGGACGACGAACAACCTGACGACGGCGATATACGGGCCTGTGTCCACCCAGAGCGCGAGGATACTGTACGGGGCCGCGCTGCTGTACATCGTATGGACGCTGCTGATGGCGATAATGACGGGGGCGCTGCCCGGCGGCGGGGTTTCCGCCGATTATTTTTCGAACATTATCGTGTTCCTGTTCAAGGTCGGGGTTTGCGCGGTGATACTGAAATACGGGCGCGAGGCTTTTTCGCTGCTTATAGAGCCGATAATCCGCGTCTCGGCCGAAATATCCGAGAGGATAGTGAGGTCAGGAAACGACATTGTTTTCCCGTCCGTGTCGCTTGCCCCGGGCAGTGCCCCGAACCCGACATTCGGCCAGGTGCCCGTGCAGGACCTGTTCATGAACGAGGCCATACTTCAATCGTTCCTTAACATACTGCAGGCCGTCTACAACGAAGTGCAGAAAGGGTGGAACCTGGCGCTGACCATGATTTGCGTAGGGATGAACCCGCAGGACAGCTTCAGGATTTTCGGCATCCCGACATTCAAGAAATACGATTTCGTGCTTGTCGGGACGGGCGGCATGCTTTTAGGGAGCTATGCCCTGCTGGCCATATTCTATCCGATATACCTGATGGACGCGTTCTTGCGCCTGATGTTCGTAATATGCTTTTTCCCGATTTTCGCGCTGCTGTGGGTGTTCAAAATCACCAGCGATTATGTCAAGAAAGCCTTTGCCGTGCTGATGTCCGCGTGCATGACGTTCATCTTTTCCGCGGTGATAGTGAAGATTGTCCTGACGCTGTACGCATCCGCCCTTGACATGCAAAACGGGCCTCTGCGCGCGTTCTTCGAGGCATGCCTTGCAAACGATTTGAATATCGAGCTGCTGGCCCAGCTTATCAATGAAGTCGACGGCTTTTCCGCGCTTGTCACCACGGTGCTGGTCGGCGTAGTAGGCTGGTTCGCCATGCAGAAGGCCGAATCTTATGCCGTGGAGTTCGCCCAGGCCGGCAAAGCAGGGAAAATGACGGGCATAGCTACAGGCATAGTGCAAGAGGAAACCCACCGCGCCCTTGGCATTGCAAGACGCCCTGGCGAATGGGGCGACGACCGGGCGTCCAGATGGGGGGATCAGAGCCAGCGGTGGCCTAGAACATAAGGCACAGGCGCCGGGCGCTTACCTGCCCAGATGGCTTAAGGCGGCCATGATGGCGACCGAGTTGCGTATATCGTGTATCTCCTTGGGCTTTTGCGCATAGTGCCCAAGCTTGTTGTGCGGGCCTTCGAACACGGCAAGCTGGCAGTCCTTGGCTCCTTTGCGCCATTTTGCCAGCTCTTTGCCTTGCGAAACCGCATCCTGCGAGTCCGTGAACATGAACACCCCGCAGCCCTGCAGGTCCTTTGCCATTACGGGGGTGTCAAGATAGCTGGCTGTCACGTCGCCGACCATATGCGGGTTCAGCGCCGCAAGCTTCGGCGAGATTTTCGAGAACAGCGGAGCCAGATGGCTGAAAACCTTAAGCAGCCCCTTGTACGGCTTCATGCGCTGGTAGGTCACGGGCGCGTGCAGAATCATGAAGTCCGGGGATATCCCGCCTCGCAAGGCTGCCCAAAGCCCGCAGCTTGCGCCGAAACTGCTGCCGTAGAACACCATCTTTTCCGGCCGGAGCTTTCGTTTTACATAACCCCAGACGTCGCATATATCCTGGACGCCAAGGCTTATCGTGGACTTTTCAAGGCGGCCATAACTTTTGCTTTCCCCCTTCCCGTGCCCGTGGAAATTGAAGCAGCCGCCGCCAAAGCCCGAAGATTTAAATAAATCAACCAGCCTTCCCATACCGGGCTTGTCGATGTGGCTGGCAAAACCGTGGGCGATGACGACCGCGGGCCGGCCTTTGCCGGCGCCTTCCCATGTTTTCGCGCATATCGTCCCGCGCGGCGTGTCGATTTTTTCGAAGCTGTCCATAATGCGGGGATTATATCACAACTTTTTCATTAGGCAAACGCTTTTTTGTCTTGTAAAGCCGCAAACTTACCTATATTATCAAAAACAGTATAACCTTTTTTAATGGCGCGGGTGTCGGAAAATGTTGTCAAAAATCACAAGTTTGTTTTCGGCGGATATGGCTATGGACCTTGGGACCGCCAATACCGTCGTGTTCGTAAAGGGCAAGGGCATCGTGCTGAACGAGCCGTCGGTCGTGGCGATATCCGAAGTCAGGGGCAAGAAGCAGGTCCTGGCAGTGGGCGACGAAGCCAAGCAGATGCTTGGGCGCACCCCGGGCGCGATAAAGGCGATTCGGCCGCTGCGCAACGGGGTCATAGCCGACTTCGAAATCGCCGAAGAAATGATAAAGTTTTTCGTGCGCAAGGCTGCTCCGCGCAACCCGTTCCTGACGCCCAAGCCCATGATACTGATATGCGTGCCGTCGGGCGCCACCCGGGTCGAGCGCCGGGCCATACAAGAGTCGGCCGAGGGCGCCGGCGCGCGCATAGTCCGCCTGATTGAAGAGCCCATGGCCGCGGCCATAGGCGCGGGCCTGCCCGTCACCGAGCCCACGGGCTCGATGGTGGTGGATATCGGCGGGGGCACGACCGAGGTGGCGGTGCTGTCGCTGGGGGGCATAGTGTATTCGCGCGCGGCTCCTGTGGGCGGGGACAAGATGGACGAGGCCATCATCACCTATATCCGGCGCAACCACAACCTTCTGGTCGGCGAATCATCGGCGGAAAAAATCAAGAAGCTAATAGGCACGGCGTGCCCGCCGGACGAGGGCATAGGCCGGGTCATGGAAATCAAAGGCCGCGACCTGCTTAGCAACGTGCCCAAGGAAATCACCATTTCCCAGCGCCAGATTGCCGAAGCTTTGTCCGAGCCTATCGGCCAGGTCATTGAGACCGTGAAAATCGCTCTGGAAAACACCGACCCCGAGCTGGCCGCGGATATCGTGGACAAGGGCATAATGCTGACCGGCGGCGGTTCGCTGCTGGGCAACCTTGACAC
>WRDZ01000093.1 GCA_009779595.1 Alphaproteobacteria bacterium
TCTTGCTTCCGACGTGGCTACTGCGGCAGTCTTGAGAGTCGGTTTGTCACCAGCCGTCAGCGGAGTCCGAGCGTGTCTTGGCCAAATACAGAAAGGGGGGCAGACCGTCGCGCAGACAGCCGCCAGTGGAGCCCGAGCGTGTCTTGGCCAAATACGGAAAGGGGGGCAGGCCGTTGGGCAGTTTTTTGGAGCCACGCCTGCGCATGCGGGCAACCGAAGCAGTGGCAAAGGGCAAGGCAAAAAACCAAAAACAAACACTCAAAATCCACAAGGAACTGCGCTTGTGAATAATAACGTCAGCCACGAACAATTAGCTAAAAGATTTGTTAAACAAACCCGAACTCCAGGCCAAGGAGCTGTGGACGCAGTTTACCAAGATTCAAGAGTGAGTGGCGAGCTACAAGCAATACATGATAACCACTTAACTGGCGGGAAACATTCAGTCCAAAAACGTGCCGAAGGACTATTTGATAGGCTGTATGCAATATCCAGAGACACCCTTAACGAGGTTATAAACAAAGGGGACCTTATTAAACATCTTAGAGACGGTATATACGAATTGAGAGACCACGGTAATCCACCATTAAGAATTTACTTAGCGAGACACGATAATAGTTTTATAGCGCTTTTCCCAACAGCAAAACCATTAAATGGGAACAAAGCTACAATAAAACAACTACAGAATGCTGACATTGATACTGCCCTAGGCAGGTGGACAGAACATTTAAGGGCTCTACGAATACCACAAGAAACAACCAGCAAGCGAGTGGGCGATAGTATATCAAAATAAAAACCAAGAGCAAGCAGACCGGCCTCTACCCCGCGAGATAAACGAACCTTTCCGGGCTTAAAGCATGGGGTATTAAGGCGCGAATAAATACACGCCTGCAGTTTCCAAACCCGCCGTCAGGTATTATTTTCAGTGCTTTTGCCAGCTTTTTGTTTTTTGGGTTTACGGCTTGCCATTGTATTAAGCGCGCCGTTAAGGGTTGGCGGTCCGATTAAATAGTCGCCGGTCTTGGGGGCAATGGTCACGCGATATCCACAAGTGTCAAGCACCTCTGCGACCGTTTTAAAGCTTGGCTGTTCATCTTCGGTCAACGAACGGATAAGGGCTTCGTGCATTACTCCGGACGGATTTCCTTCTTTCATCAGCTTGTTGCGGCGCGCCTGCATAACCCAAGCAAGATGACAAATTAGACTATGCGGCATCTCGTCGTCAGTTTCGTTAAATGCCATCTCAAGGAATACCGGTATTTCTTCAAGCGGGTATTTTTCTTTTGATTTAACCGGGTCATATAAAATTAATTCAGCCATTGTTTCATTTCCATTTTGTTAAATTATCTGCAGATTATACCACATTTTACCGGCAAGGTCAAGGAATATTTACATATATGACTATGGATTTTGATGATATTACATGAAAAAGCGAGAAAGAATAATTATAAAATATCCAGCTGTTTGGCCTTTATCTTGCGGATTTTCTCGCGCAGCTCCAAGGCCTTTTCAAAATCCAGGTTTTCAGCCGCGGCCAGCATTTCCTTTTCCAGCTTCTTGACGTCGCGCTCGCCCGCAATGGCCGTATCCGCGGTCTTGCGCACGGTCACATAGTCCATCTCGGCCACGTCGTCCATGACGCGCGCGATGTTCTTCTTGATGGACTGCGGAGTTATCCCGTGCAGCTCGTTATACGCCATCTGCTTTGCGCGTCGGCGGTTGGTTTCCTCGATGGCGCGCGCCATGGAATTGGTTATCCGGTCCGCGTACAGTATGGCCCTGCCGTCGATGTTGCGCGCCCCGCGCCCGATGGTCTGTATCAGCGACGTGGTCGAGCGCAGGAACCCTTCCTTGTCCGCGTCCAGGATGGCCACCAGCGCGCACTCGGGGATGTCCAGCCCTTCGCGCAAAAGGTTGATGCCCACAAGCACGTCGAACTTGCCAAGGCGCAGGTCGCGGACGATTGCTATGCGCTCCAGCGTTTCCACGTCCGAGTGCATGTACCGCACCTTCACACCGTGCTCGGCCAGGTATTCGGTCAGCATTTCCGCCATTTTCTTGGTCAGGGTGGTCACCAGCACGCGCTGGCCTTTTTCGGCGCACTCCTTGCATTCGCTCATCAAATCGTCCACCTGGTCGGCCACGGGGCGGATTATGCATTCGGGGTCAAGCAGCCCGGTCGGGCGTATGACCTGTTCGGCGAACCTGCCTTCGGTCCTGCCAAGCTCCCACGGGCCCGGAGTTGCGGACAAGAATATCGTCTGCGGCCGCATGTCGTTCCATTCATCGAACTTCAAAGGCCGGTTGTCGCGGCAGCTTGGCAGGCGGAAGCCGTATTCGGACAGCACGCTTTTGCGGTTGGCGTCGCCCTTGTACATGGCGCCTATCTGCGGCACGGTCACGTGCGACTCGTCCACGATAAGCAGCGCGTTGCCGGGCAGGAACTCGAACAACGTGGGCGGGGCCTCGCCTTCCTTGCGGCCGGTCAGGAACCGCGAATAGTTCTCGATGCCCTTGCAATAGCCCGTGGCCACCAGCATTTCCAGGTCATAGCCCGTGCGCTCGGTGATGCGCTGCAGCTCGACCAGCTTGTTTTCCTTTTCAAACCACGCCTGGCGGGATTTCAGTTCGTCCCGTATGCAGTCGACCGCGCGCGCTATTGTTGGGCGGGGCGTGACATAGTGGCTGGCCGGGAAGAACGTCACCGACTTCAGCGACGTCTTTTTCGCGCCCGTAAGCGAATCGATTTCATTGATGCTTTCCAGCTCGTCCCCGAAGAACGACAGCCGCCACGCCGTGTCGTCATAGTGGCTTGGAAACACGTCCATGGTGTCGCCGTTTATGCGGAACTTTCCGCGCGAAAAGTCGATGTCGTTGCGCTGGTACTGTATCTCTACCAGGCGCTTGGCAAGCTCTCCCGTTTCGATGTTGTCGCCGACCTTGATGTCGAATGCCATGCCCGAATAATCTTCCGGAGCGCCAAGGCCGTAAATGCACGACACCGAGGCCACGACTATCGTATCGCGCCGTTCAAGCAAGGCGCGGGTCGCGGCATGGCGCATGCGGTCTATCTGCTCGTTTATTGCCGAGTCCTTTTCGATGAACGTGTCCGTGCGCGGCATGTACGCCTCGGGCTGGTAATAGTCATAGAACGAAACAAAATACTCGACCTGGTTATTGGGGAAAAAATCCTTCATCTCGCCGTACAGCTGGGCGGCCAGGATTTTGTTGTTCGCCATTATCAGGGTCGGCCTGTTGCACTCTTTTATCACGTTGGCAATGGTGAAGGTCTTGCCCGAGCCCGTGACCCCCAGCAGCACCTGGTCCTTCTTGCCCGCGTTTATGCCCGCGACAAGCTCGGTTATAGCCTGAGGCTGGTCGCCCGACGGCTTGTAATCGGTGACCAGCTTGAACACTATTCGGCCTCCTGCTTATAGTCCCAGAACTTCGCCTTGACCGGTTCGCCAAGCTTGAAGTGCAGCCCGCCCAGCCTTTTGTCCAAAGCAAGCGGCAGGTTGGACAGCATGTCGTCGTCCTTCACGCCGGCCATGGCAATGACCGCGTCCCGCCAGAAACTGTCCTTTTGCAGGGCTGTGCGCTCGTCGTCCTCGTCCGCTTCGCTGTTGTGGAACCGTTCCATGGCGATGCACGCGGCAATGCTTGCGTCGGCGCTGACCGCGGTTTTCAAGGCGATTTCCCTGTTGCCCAGCGTGCGCCA
>WRDZ01000094.1 GCA_009779595.1 Alphaproteobacteria bacterium
CGTTCCAGTCCTGCAAAGTTCGATAAAGGCTTTGTCGGCAAATCTACTTTCCGCATGAGCCTGTAAAGCAAGAGGTATCAAAGGCATAACGCTTTTTCTCCTATTTGGTTTGTCTTTTCAAGTTTCTGCTGGTCTTATATTACCACCTCTCACCGCTTAAACAAACATTAAAGCTTTGACTTATCCGCCTAAACAAAACTATAATCGGGCATGGTTAAAAGACTTTTCCTGGTTGCGGCGTTGATTATGACGTGCGCCTGCGGGCGGACGGCCGTGCAGGAGCGCGACAGGGTCCTGGAGAACCTTCGCTCGGGCGATTATGCCGCTGCCCGTCGCATAGCCGAAAGCGACCGGTATTTCAATCAGGAATCGTCGGCCCTTGTCCGGGCCCTGGACATTGCGACCCTTCTGTACCTTGACGGCATGTACGAGCAAAGCTCCCTCCAGTTTTCGCTTGCCAAGGACATGGCGGACCAGCTTTACACCAAAAGCATATCCAAAACAGCCGCCGCCAGCGTCGCGGGCGCCGCCCTTGCCGATTACACGGGCGAAAGGCACGAGCTGACGGCCATAAGGTTTTACCAGTCGCTTGCCCGCTATAAGATGGCCATGCAGGCCGATGACGCGGAACAGCGCAAAAGGAACGCCGAGGCCGCTTTTGCCGCGGTCGCCGACTGGAACGCGTTTTTGCACCAGTTCGGGCAGTCCGACATGCTGGCCCGCGCGTGGGGAGCCTGGCTTTCCACGGGCGGCCCGGCAGCCAACAGGCAAAGGGCGGCCGGGTTCCGCAGGGAAATGGACAGGATTGCCAAAGAAACCGGCCAGGACATATCGGATTTCACGCACAAGGGCAATGTGGCGGTCATTGTCAAACAGGGCATCATCCCGCCGAAAACCGCGGCCTGGGGCATTGTTCCGGGCCTGGGCATAAGGTACGAATATGCGGTCGTGCGGCCGCCGCGCGCTCCGCCCAAGCTGAAGATAGCCGTGGTCGACAGCGGCGGCGATATCGTGGCCGAAAAGCCTTTGCCGCTGATGCATCCCCTGGCGCAGATGGCCCACAAAGCGTACGAGGACGGGAAAACGGCTGCCACGGCCGCCAGGATTGCCAGGCTGACAACCAAGGGCGCGGCGGCGACTACGGCGTACGTTCTGCTGGACAGGGCTGCCGCCAGCCGGACAGAACCCCCGGACAGCAAAACCGCTTTGGGGCAGTTCGCGGCGTTGCTGCTGTTTGCGGCTGCAGTCGGCCTGATAGAGGCAAGCGAGTACGCGGACCTGCGCCAGTGGAACACCTTGCCCGCCAACATATACCTGCAGACTGTTAAGCTTGACCCGGGCCAGTACGTTGCCCGGATATACAGCGGGGACAAGCTTGTGGGCACGCAAAAGCTGCTGGTCTTGCAGGACATGCCGACAATGGCGGATATTTTCTTGCCGGGGGTTTACTAGGCTTATTAATCGTGTTATTGTCGGATATAGGATTTAAAGGAGAAAACATATGAAAAGACTTCTGTTCGTTTTTATGGCCTTGGGTTTCGTCTGGGCGTGCGGCGGTTCGTTCAAGCCCGATTACAAGGTGACCGACGCTTCGCATAAAAAGCCTCCGTCATGGATACAGCAAAACAACGCGCATAAAAGCGACAGCGAGGGCAGCGTCAGGGATTACCGCTATTTCATAAGCGACGCGCGCAGCGTGGACAAGCGCCTGTGCCTCAAGTCTGCCGAGGCAAGGGCCACGCAGAAAATCGCCTCGGAAATAGCGCAGCATATAATGGCCATGTACGAGGAAGAAACCATGTCTGCCGATTCGAACGTAAGCCGCAGGATGAGGGACAGCCTTGAGCAGTCCGTACAGGTCAACCTGCACGGCGTCAAGGTCACGGCCACGTACTGGGAAAAGCGCAGCTATCGCAGGGAGATGGGCGCGCCCGAAGACAAGGTCGCCTACAAATGCGACGTGGCGGTAAGGATAAGCAGGTCCGTGTTGATAGAGGCGCTGGAAACGTACAGGAAGCGGACCATGGCGCAGCTGGACGCTGATTCGCGCCGGGCCATGGACAGGGCTGTAAGCGAAACAATAAGAGAAATCAAAGATTATGAATAGACGCATTGCCGCATGTTTGCTTTTCGCGCTGCTGCTTGCTGCCGGGTGCGCGTCAACCGGCAGGACTCCGCAGCCGTCCGACGGCCTGCCCGAGTGGGTGAACAACCCAGCCAGGGCGTGCGGCCAGGGCATGCTGTGCGCGGTGGGCTCGGGCAGCACGCTGTCCGCGGCTTCGGCCGACGCGCGCGCCGGCCTGGCGAAGATATTCCAGGCGCGGGTAAGGTCGTCGTACTCGCTGGCCATCACGCAAAGGAACGCGCACATGGCCGAAAACGTCCGCCTTGCAATGGAAGAGCAGACCGACCAGCTGGTCAGGCTCAGCCAGATAAAGCTCACCGCCCGCGACGGCGAAACCTTTTACTCTTTGGCCGCGCTGGACAGGGAAGTCAACGCCCGCCTGGTCAAGTCCCAGATAGACGTGCTGGACGCCAGGATGTCGGCGCTTGCGCGCGACGATTCGGCCGCGTCGCTTAGAAGGCTGGAAAACATGTTCGAGCAAAGGCAGATGCTTAACGCCAAGCACACGGTGCTTACCGGCGAAAGCATACCGGATGTGGTGGATTTCGCCACGGTCTACAGGGACAAGAAAGCGGGGCAGGCCGGCGCTCCGATACTGTTAAGGTCGACCTATAACAGGGCGGCAAGCCGGGCGCTGAACAACACCATACGCGGCGTGCTGATGCAGCACGGGTATGTGTTCGCCGGCTCGGCCGACGCCGGGTTCGTCCAGGTCACGGCAACGCTGGACTCGACGCGGCAGCCGATGAACATAAGGGACCTGGTCAGGTACAGGTTCATTTTCACGCTTAGGGCCAGGGACCAAAGCACCAGCCAATGGACAATCGTCATGGAAACGTCGTTCGACGAAACCGCCGTGGACAGGAACCAGGCGTTTTCCTATGCGCTGGGCACGCTTAGGGAATACCTGGAGGAAAACATAGACCAACTTACGTTTTAAGTTTTGAAGAAAGGCGCAAGACTATGAAGAAGATTATCGCGGGTTTTATGATGGCGGCGGCTTTGGCGGGCTGCGGCACTACAGGGGGCCGGGTATCGACCGAAAGGGGCGACCGCATGATGGTCACCGACAGGTGGACAAAGGTCGACTCGGACACGGCCGCACAGCGGATAATGGAGCAGTTCCTGACCTCGGCCCGGTTCCATGAATATGTCGCCCAGATGGGCAGAAGGCCCAGGCTTTTCATCATGGACGTAAGCAACCAGACCGCCGACCCGGACTTTAGGGTGGCCGAGCTTAACAACGCCCTGCTTATGCGCATCATCAATTCTGGCGAGTTCGTGCTTATCGACAACCGGGCGCGCGACAAGATAAACGCCGAGCTTGCCTATCAGCGCGGCGGCGCGGTCGCCCAAAGGGATATCCAGAAGATTGAGGAAACCGGCGCCGACACCTTGATTTTCGGCGAGATTACGATGGAGCCCATAATCAACAGGGGCCAGACGGTCAAGGAATACACCGTGAACATGCGCATGACCAACGTGCGCACCAAGGAAGAGATTGCGCGCGCCCAGTATTCGGTGACCAAGTTCACCCGCCGCCCGCGCTTCGGGTGGTGACCCGGTTGAAAGCA
>WRDZ01000095.1 GCA_009779595.1 Alphaproteobacteria bacterium
CGAGATGCCTGCATTGTTGCCGCCCAGAATGTCAGTCTGCCACGTGTCGCCCACGGCAATAGTCTTGCTTTTGTCGACCTTTATGCCGTTTTGTTCCAGGGCGCGGAAAGCATAGTCGTAAATATTCTGGTGCGGCTTGCCGAAATACAGGACTTCTCCGCCAAGTTCTTCGTACCTTTTGGCGAAACTTCCCTGGCAAAGGTGGAAAACCTGCTTGCCGCCTATGGAGGTAATTGCGGTCATGTCCGGGTTGGCGTTGAACATGGGAATCCCTTTTTCCGCGCACAGTTTCAAGTCTGCTTCGAATGGCTTGGTCGACAGGACGCGGAAACAATCGCTGTCCTCGCCCAAGAAAAAGCAGCCGCGCATTTCGCTATAGTGCTTGTCCATATCTCTTTGGTGAATAGAGGATAAGGCACGAATGCCATGTCGGCCCGGCTTATGTCGTAAACCGCCCGGCACTCGGTGTTGTCGAAAAGCAGCCCTTTTTCAGCAGAGTCGAAAAACATATAGAAATTGTAATTCAGGTTGTTTTCAATAAGGTGACTGCGGGCGACATCTCCGGCTGATACGAAAATGTCGTAATGCTTCCCCTGTTCCAACCCCTTTTTTTCATAGCTTTCCATGGCATTTTCCGACAGCTGCGAGGTGTTTGACACAACTGCGACAGTTTTTCCGCGCTTGACCAGGGTTTCCATGACGCCCAAAGCTCCCGGATAGAAAGACCCGTTGCCAGCATAGAACACACCATAAGCATCGATGAAAAATGTGTCATAGTCGTAATCCTCGGTTACGCTAAGCAGGCCGTTATTAAACATTATCATGGTTTTCCCCTTTGGCTTTTCTTTCAAATATGCGGCATTGTAACAACAACCGGGAAGTTTTGCAAGAATAAAGTTGACACCTTTGGTTTTTTGCGGTATCATAATAACGACTTTCTGCGAACGATGGTGCGGAACAAAACCACGCTTTGGGCAAGCCCAAGGACTAGCAGGACATTGAAACCAACCTAAAAAGGGAAAAAGAAATGACGAAAAGACTGACTTCAAAATACAAGTCGAACCGCCGCCTGAACGCGGATTTGTGGGGCAGGGCGAAAAGCCCGCTGAACAAGGGCAGGAACTATGGGCCGGGGCAGCATGGCCAGCATCGCGGCAAGCAGTCGGACTATGGCGTGCAGCTGGCGGCCAAGCAGAAACTGAAGAACTATTACGGCAACGTGTCCGAACGGCAGCTGCGCCGCTATTACATCGAGGCAAGGCGCCGCCCGGGCGACACGTCCGAGCATTTGGTCGGCATGCTGGAATCGCGCCTTGACGCGATGGTTTACCGCGCGAAATTCGCTCCGACAGTGTTCGCCGCCCGCCAGATTGTCAGCCACGGCCACATAAGCGTGAACGGCAAGCGCGTGAATATACCGTCCTACAGGGTGAAGACCGGAGACATTGTCGAAGTCCGGCCCGCCGCGCGCACGATGGCTTTGATTGTATCCTCGGGCGAATCCGGTGAGCGTAGTGTCCCCGACTATATCCAGGTCGACCACGCCAATTTCGCCGCAAGAATGTTAAGCATCCCAACCCTGTCGGAAATCCCGTACGGAGTGGAAATGCACCCAAGCCTGCTGGTTGTGTTCTATTCGCGCTAGTAACCAGTAACGGCTTTAAAGACCCGCCTGCAAATGGCGGGTTTTTTATTGCCTGTTGAGCTTGGGGAAAAATAAAACCCCCGGCTTTGGAAGGCCGGGGGAAACTTGAACTTTTAGGACAAAAAACAAAGAGCCCTTATAAAGAGCTCTTTGCCGTAAAAACGACACGTGACGGCAGCCAATCCGCCGCCAAAGCGTCTTGTCTTGCATCAGCAACAATGCCGTATAGCTTCGACACTATTACACTCCTAACACGCGGTTCTTGGGGCCGGTTTCATTGCCCTGCGCGGTTTTGGCCTGCGTATCGGCAACGCCGGCCGCCACGGCCCCGTTCTGGGTTTTGCCGACAGCGCTGCCAAGGGCTTCCGTTGTCCTGTTCGGTTTTTCATACAGCAACATTCCTTCCCATGTAAAAATTTTTTCTACCATTGTTTTTTCTCCTAAAAGTTCAAGTTTTTATATATTATATGCGGCCGGGCGATGATATGCGCGTGCTGCATATAAAGAATCAAAGTAGCACGGAAATTTTTCCGTGTAAATACGCAAAAGGAAAAATTATCCACAGTTTTTTGCGCGCAGAGAATCGTGTTTAACAAAAGTTTTATTACAATGTTAACTTTATGTGTGCTAGATTTGAAAAAGATTGACCAACGGCAAAGGAGAAGACATGTCTAGCAAAGAAAAGATGAGAATGATGGAAGGCAACGAAGCGGCGGCGTCCATCGCCCACCGGCTTAGCGAAGTGGTCGCGATTTACCCGATTACCCCGTCATCCAATATGGGCGAGTTTTCGGACGCATGGGCGTCCGAGGGCGTGACGAACATCTGGGGCAAGGTCCCCGATGTCCTGGAAATGCAGTCCGAAGCCGGGGCTATCGGCGTCTGCCACGGGGCGTTGCAGGCCGGCTGCCACTCTACTACGTTCACGGCCAGCCAGGGACTGCTGCTGATGATACCCAGCCTTTACAAAATCGTGGGGCAGATGCTGCCGTTCGCCATGCATGTTTCCGCGCGCACCGTCGCGGGCCAGGCGCTGTCCATATTCGGCGACCACAGCGACGTGATGACCTGCCGGCAGATAGGGCTTGCCCTGCTTGCATCGTCCAACGTGCAGGAAGCTCACGACATGGCGCTTATCGCGCATACTGCGACCTTGAAGTCGCGCGTGCCGTTCCTGCACTTTTTCGACGGGTTCCGCACAAGCCACGAGCTTAACAAAATCCATTACCTGTCCGACGATGTCTTAAGGCAGATGGTAAGCGGCGACGACGCGGCTTTCCTTGCCCGCAACGCCTTGAACCCGGACAACCCGATGATACGCGGGACCGCGCAGAACCCCGACGTGCACTTCCAGATTAAAGAGGCGGTGAACAAGGATTTCGAAAAAGTCTATGGAATCGTCAAGGAAACCATGCAGAAGTTCGCCGACATCACCGGGCGCAGGTATGACCTGGTGCGTTACCACGGCGACCCGGACGCCGAACGCGTTATCGTAATCATGGGCTCGGGCGCGGAAACCGTGCAGGAAACGGTAAAGTACCTTAACTCCAAGGGTGAAAAGGTCGGCGTACTGACAGTCCACCTTTACCGCCCGTTCCCGGCGCACGACGTGGTAAGCGCGCTGCCCGGCAGCGTGAAGACCCTGCTGGTGCTGGACAGGACCAAGGAAATCGGCTCGGCTGGAGAGCCTTTGTACAAGGACGTGCTTTGCGCTTTGGCCGAACTGGGCCGCACGAACATCAAGGTGCTGGGCGGGCGTTACGGCATATCGTCCAAAGAGTTCACCCCTGCCATGGTCAAGGCGGTGTTCGAAAACCGCGACAAGAACCATTTCACGGTGGGCATCAACGACGACGTCACGCACACTTCCTTGCCCGTGGACGAAAGCTTCCACCTTGACGCGGGCAACGTCACCAGCGCCGTGTTCTTCGGTCTGGGCAGCGACGGCACTGTGGGCGCGAACAAGAACTCGATTAAAATCATCG
>WRDZ01000096.1 GCA_009779595.1 Alphaproteobacteria bacterium
AGGATAGACCGCTGGATATCCCCGGCCGGCAGGGACACGTTCCAGGTTGACACGGCGGCGGCCGCAATCCGCCGGGGCGGCTGGTTCGGGCGCGGTCCGGGCGAAGGCCGCATAAAAGACATAATCCCCGACGCCCACACGGATTTCATCATGGCGGTGACGGCTGAAGAGTTCGGAATGCTTGTATGCCTTGGCATAATTCTGCTTATCGCGTTCATTTCGCTGAAAGCCGTGCTGAAGCTGACCGAGCTGACCGACCGGTTCTGCCTGCTGGCAGCGGGCGGCATAATCGCCCAGTTCACATTTCAGGCTTTTGTTAACATAGCGTCAACCATTGGCATGATACCATCTAAGGGAATGACGTTGCCGTTCATATCGTACGGCGGGTCGTCGCTGCTGTCCATGTCCATCGGGTTCGGGTTCCTGTTAAGCCTGACCAGAGTAAACAAGCAAAGGAGCTGAACATGAAGAAAAAATCCGCAAAAAAAACCTCGAACAAGACCGTTGGCTGAATAGTCGTCGCGGCCGGCGGCACCGGCGGGCACATGTACCCGGCTGAAAGCCTGGCCGCCATGCTGAAGAAACGCCGCAAAAACGTGATGCTTTTCACGGACCAGCGCGGGCTGGACAACTATAACGGCATGCTGAAGGATTTGCCGACCGTTGTGATAAAGGCCGGGAACATCACGGGGCAGACATTCAAGAAAATGGCCATAAACATCAACAACCTGGGGCTGGGTTTCGTGCATGCGTTCGTCCAGCTGCGCAAAGCCAAGCCGGGGGTGGTCGTGGGGTTCGGCGGGTATGCAAGCGCTCCGACCGTGCTGGCCGCGCTTATCCTGCGGATACCCGTGGTTTTGCATGAGCAGAACTCGGTGCTTGGCCGGGTCAACCGCCTGTTCGGGAAATTCGTCAGGTGCATTGCCGTGTCATACCCGCAGACCAAGCTTCTGCCGGTGGGCGTGGACGCGAACATGACCGGCATGCCAGTGCGGCAGGAAATAAAGGATTTGGGGGCAAAGGCCGTGTATAAGGCTCCGGGCGACAAAATCAACATCATCGTGACCGGAGGCTCGCAAGGCGCGGCAGTGCTTGCCAAAACATTCGCGCGCGCGTTTGCCGGCATGCCCAAGGAAATCAGGAAAAAGCTGAATATAGTGCAGCAATGCCCGGAAAAGGAAATCGCCGACGTACAAGAGATATACGACGAGGCGTCCATGGACGTCCAGCTTACCACGTTCATACAAGACATGCCCAAACAACTGGCAAGCGCCCATCTGGTGATGGCGCGCGCCGGCGCGTCGACCATAGCGGAACTGCAGGTGCTGGGCCGGCCGGCCGTGCTTGTGCCGTTCGCGCAGGCAGCGGACGACCACCAGTCGTTCAACGCTAAATTCCTGGAAAAAAGCCAGGCCGCGTGGGTAATCAAGCAGTCCGAGTTCACGGTCGACAGCCTGGACAAGCTGCTGGAAAAAATCCTTGGCTCGCCGGCGTTGATGGAAACGGTCGCGGCGAACATCAAGAAGCTGGCCCGGCCCGATGCGGACGAAGCTTTGGCCAACCTTGTCCTGGCGGTCCAATGACAGGCGGCGCATGAAGATAGCCAATGTCATCAACGTCCGTTCTTTGGAGCTTGTACTTCTTACCCTGCTGATTTCCGGGTTCATACTGCTGGGGCTGGTCATAGGCAAATACCAGCTGTACCCCCGCTTTTTGAACAGCATGAGCCTGCAGCAGGTCATAGTCGAGGGGCGAGTGAACACTCCCCTTGAAAGCATAGAGGCTGCCCTGCGTATAGACAAGGCCCTGCCGATTGTCAAGTGGGACATGCATGCGGCTTTGCCAAGGGTCGAGGAAATACCGTGGGTCAAATCGGCCCGGCTGCGGCGCGACCTGGCCACAGGCACGGTGCACGTACGCCTGGCAGAGCGCACTCCCGTAAGCATATGGCAGGCCAACAGGCAATCGCACCTTATGGACGAGGACGGCAAAATCATACCAGTTCCGCTTGCCGGGTTCGGGCACCTGCCCGTGCTTGTCGGGGAAGGCGCTCCGGCGCAGCTGGGCAGGCTTATGGAAATGCTGGAAAGCGCGCCGGAAGTCAAATCAAGGCTGGTTGCGGCCACATGGATGGGCAGGCGGCGGTGGCGGCTTGTCCTGGACAGCATAACCAGAGGCACTACGGTCGACCTGCCGGAAGCCGAGCCGGAAAAAGCCCTGGCTGCCTTGAACGACATGATTATACAGTACAATGTCGCGAACCCGGCTATCGCCAGAATCGACATGCGCCTTAGGGACCGCATAGTCTTCAACATCAGGAGGGCAAGATGACCATGAACCCCGGCGACCTTATCGCGGCCATAGACATAGGCACAAGCAAGATAACTACCATCATCGGCCGGCCAGACGGCACTGGCTGCGCGCAGGTGCTGGGATTTTCCTATAACGCAAGCGAAGGCGTGCACAACGGCGTCATCACCAACCTTGAAAAGGCCTGCGCAAGCATCGCCAAATCCATTGACGAGGCGGAAAACCGGGCCGGAGAGCGCGTGCGCAACGTGGTGGTGAACGCCACCATCAACCAGCTGGGGTCGCAAAACATACGGGCGTCCATTCCTTTGAACGGTCATGGGGTCACTTCCCAGGACGTGCGCCGCCTGAAAGACCGGATTTTCGATGAGATAGATTTGTCGGGCAGGACCGTTCTGCTGCAGACCGCTTCCGGGTACAGCATCGACGAAACCGACAACATCAACGACCCGCGCGGAACGTACGGCGACAAGCTGACCATGAACCTGCACCTGCTGTACGCAAGCAATTCTCCGCTGAAGAACCTAAGCACCATCATAGACAAATGCCATTTGCGCATAGCCGACGTCGTGCCCACGGTTTACGCGGCCGGGCTGTCAACACTGGTCGACGATGAAAGGGAAATCGGCACTACCGTGATAGACATGGGGGCGGGGACAACGTCGGTGGCCGTGTTCCTTGGCCAAAGCATAGTGCACGCCAGGGTTTTCCCAATCGGAGGGGCCACTCTTAGCCAGTCCATTGCCCAGACCTTGTCCATAAAGATAAAAGACGCCGAAAGGATAAAAATCATGCTTGGGTCGCTGGCTGTGGACATGCCGGACGCCGACGAAGTCATAGACCTGCCGCTTATCGGCGAAGAGGACGAGGCGGAGGTGTACTCTATCACCAAAGGCGAGCTTAACGAGATTATATCCCCGCTGATGTCGGACCTGTTCGTGCATATACGCGAGTATCTGGAAGAAAACGACCTGTACCGCATATCCAGCCGGCGCGCGGTAATCACGGGCGGGGCGTGCCAGCTTGCCGGACTTAAGGAAATGGCCGGGGAGATACTGGACAAGCAGGTGCGCATAGGCACGGCCTCCTGCCTTAAAGGGCTGAACAAGCACCAGGAAAACAGGCCCGAGATGGCGGTCATATCCGGATTGCTGAAACACGCGATGATAAACCGGCACGGTGGCGGCGGGACCGGGATGCAAAAACGCCTGATAAAGTGGGAAAAGCTGGGGCGTTTCGGGGAAATCATCGCCAAGTATTTTTAAAAGGTAAGATGTGATGGGGAAGAAGATTGCTAAGGC
>WRDZ01000097.1 GCA_009779595.1 Alphaproteobacteria bacterium
AAACTTGACGCGCGCGCCGACCATAAGCTGGTGCATATACACGTTGCTTTTGGATTTGGCAATCCAGACATCGCCGTACAAGTCATTGCCTAATGTCGATTTCGTTTCCGCCTTGCCAAGTCCTGCCAAGCGATAGCCGAAATCAAGGCTGACCTTGTCGTTGATTGCATATGCTCCACCCACTCCTATGTTCCAAGCGAAGTTCGTGCTTCTTTTCGAACCAAGCGAGAACGCGGCATTTTCCAAGGTAGGATAACTTTCGCTTTCAAGGTTAAAATGACCCTTGCTGTTGATGAAGGCTAAGCCTAAACCCGCTCCGACATAAGGCGTAAAAGCCGTGCTGTTATGGAAGTCATGATAGGCGTTCACGAACAGGGTCTGGATTTGCAGTTTTTGCTGAACGGAGAAGTTGTATACGTCACCTGGGGGATAAGCGGGATGAGTGTCGACGCCCCCCCATGAGTTTTTTGCCGATATTTCAGAAAAGATAGAGTATTCCAGTTCCGCACGCACCGGAACCTGCTGTTTTTTGTTGAAGTCATAGCCCACGGCCAAAGCGCCGCCAAAAGCGCTGTCAGTCTTGCTTCTCTTATTGGAAAATGGGTAGGCGCTACCATTATCGAAATAGCCGCTTGCTTCCATGCCTCGCATATGTGTCAGGCCATACATAATCTTTGGCGTGACATAGAAGCCTGACTGCGGTTCTGCAAATGCCATTGACGGGGCGGCAAGCACGACACCCAAAGCCAGCAATCCTGTAATACGTTTCATGTTATTGTAACTCCTTTTAGTTGATTGTTGAAGATGCAAAAAAAGCCGTGATTCCCATAAGAGAAACACGACCGATTAATTTTGAAAACTGAAAACGCCTTAGGTTAAGGCTACACTTCTTTGTTTGTTTGTTTGTTTGTTTGTTTGTTTGTTTGTTTGTTTGTGCAAGAACCGCGCCAAGTGTCGGCGTAGTTCGTCAAAGCCTTGTCATACGCAATCGCGTTTGCCATTTTTGCACATACTCCTTTTGGTTATAATGATACCGCGTAAAAACGGAATGTAAAGAGCGAATCTGCAAAATAATCCCGCGTACCAGAATGGCGGCGAGAGCTTTTCTTTTAAACCCCCAGCTTGCGGAATTTTATCTTGTCGGTCTTGTCGCCCTTGCGCCGCTTCAAATCAGCCTCGTAAGAGTCATAGTTGCCCTCGAACCACACCACCTGCCCGTCGCCTTCGAACGCCAGTATGTGGGTCGCAAGGCGGTCAAGGAACCACCGGTCGTGCGAGGTGATGACCACCGACCCGGCAAAATCCATCAAAGCCTCTTCCAGCGCGCGCAGGGTGTCCACGTCCAGGTCGTTGGTGGGCTCGTCCAGCAGCAGCACGTTCGCGCCCGATTTCAGCATCTTGGCCAGGTGCACGCGGTTGCGCTCGCCCCCCGACAGCTGCCCGACCTTTTTCTGCTGGTCACCGCCCTTGAAGTTGAACGAGGCCACGTACGCGCGCGAGTTCACCTTGCGCTTGCCCAGCACGATTTCGTCGTCCCCGCCCGAGATTTCCTGCCATACCGTGGCGTCGGCCTTAAGCGCGTCGCGGCTTTGGTCCACATAGCCCATCTGCACCGTGTCGCCGATTTTCAAATCGCCCGCGTCCGGGCTTTCCTGCCCGGTGACCATGCGCAGAAGCGTGGTCTTGCCAACTCCGTTAGGCCCGATTATGCCGACGATTCCGCCCGCGGGCAGGTTGAACGACAGGTCTTTCATCAGGACCCGGCTGCCATAAGCCTTGCAGATGCCCTCGCCCTTGATGACCAGGTCGCCCAGCCGCTGTCCGGCCGGTATGACGATTTGCGCGGTGTCCGTGGCCTTTTCAGCCGACTTGGCCACCAGCTCGTTGTACGCGGTCACGCGCGCCTTGGACTTGACCTGCCGCGCCTGCGGAGTCTTGGAAATCCATTCCAGTTCCTGCCTTATTGTGCGCTGGCGTGAGTCGTCTTCGCGCTGCTCCTGGGTCAGGCGCTTTTCCTTCTGCTTCAGCCATGCGGTATAGTTCCCCTCGTAAGGGATTCCCTGGCCGCGGTCCAGTTCAAGTATCCAGCCCGTGACGTTGTCCAGGAAATAGCGGTCGTGAGTTATCATCACCACAGTGCCGGGGAATTCGCGCAAATATTGCTCAAGCCACGCCACGGACGAGGCGTCCAGGTGGTTCGTGGGCTCGTCCAGCAGCAGCATGTCCGGCTGCGACAGAAGCAGGCGGCACAGGGCCACGCGGCGGCGCTCTCCGCCCGACAGCTTTGTCACGTCCGCGTCCTTGGCCGGGCAGTTCAAGGCGTGCATGGCCACATTCAGGGTGTGCTCAAGCTCCCACCCGTTCTTGGCCTCGATGGCCTCTTGCAGCGCGGCCTGTTCGGCCAGCAAAGCGTCCATGTCAGCGTCCGGGTCCGCGAACTTTAGGTTCACTTCCTCGAATTTCTTCAGCAGGTCGCGCACTTCGCCCACGCCGTCCATCACGTTTTCCAGGACGTTCTTGGTCGGGTCAAGATGCGGCTCCTGCTCCAAAAAGCCGATGCGCACGCCGTCGGCGGCCCAGGCCTCGCCGTTGAACTCCTTGTCCAGCCCCGCCATGATTTTCAGCAGGGTGGATTTGCCCGCCCCGTTGGGCCCCAGCACGCCGATTTTGGCGCCCGGGAAAAACGACAGCCATATGCCTTTCAGCACCTCTTTGCCGCCGGCATAGGACTTGGACAGGTTTTTCATGACATAGATGTATTGGTAAGCCGGCATGGCGTGGCTCCTTTATAAAATGTTGTGGATTTACCGAGTATGAATACCACAGGCGCAGCCGGTTGTAAAGGGGCAAATCAAAGCGCCCCGATTGCGCAGTCCGCCCGCCCAAAGGCGGCGCGCTGCCCAAGCCGTTTTCCGTACTTTTTATCCGCCCGCGGCATTTGTCACAAAAGAATCAAAAAATCCCCTTTATCTTTGGCCGGAAATAAGTTAGCCTAGCTGCTAGTGATAATTTTAAGAAAGGTATTCCCATGTTAAATTTCAGCGTATTCAAGCCGCAGATATTGCAGGCTTTCCAAAACAAGCTGTCCGCGAAAATCCCGCCGCAGATGAAGTTCAAGTCCTCGGCCGGCTTTGGCAGGTGGGAGCTGTTGGAGCAGATGAACTCGTACACCAGCATACCGCAGATGTTCTTCAAGCTGGCGGAAAGCATGAAGGACGCCCCTTTGCTGTGGTATTGGTCGGGCGACAATTTCCAGCCGCTGACCTGGGCGCAGGTCGAAAATCAGGTGCTTGAGCTTGCCTCTGGCCTGAAGAACCTTGGGGTGAAAAAAGGCGACCGTGTCATCATCACCGGCGAAAACCGCCCCGAATGGTGCATCAGCGATTTGGCCGTGAACAGTATAGGCGCGGTAAGCGTGCCGGCGTATGTGACCAACACGGTGCACGACCATGCGTACCTTATGCAGGATTCGGGCGCAAGGGTGGTTATTGCGTCGAACAAGAAGCTGGCCGACAATATCATCAAGGCCTTCGAACAGGAACAGCTGCTGGGGCAGCTGATAGTAATGGACGAAGCGGACAGCGTGAAATCGACCGGTGCGGTG
>WRDZ01000098.1 GCA_009779595.1 Alphaproteobacteria bacterium
CAGCTTGCAGAACCAGTTGCGTATGACCTCGAACGCGCCCACATAGGTTGCGGGGTTGGACCGCGGGGTGCGCCCTATCGGAGCCTGGTCTATGTCGATTACCTTGTCCAGATATCCCACTCCTGACATCGAGCCGTAAAGGTGAGCCGCGCTGGTGCTGTGGTTCAGTATGGCGTTCACGCCCTTGTACAGTGTTTCTATGACCAGCGACGATTTGCCGCCGCCGCTGACGCCCGTCACGCACACGAACGTGCCCAGCGGGAAAGAGGCGTTGACGTTCTTCAGGTTGTTGGCGCGCGCCCCGGTGATTTTGAACCAGCTGCCGTTGCCTTTGCGCCTGACGTCGGGCACGGCTATGCTGCGCTTGCCCGAAAGGAATTGCCCGGTGATGCTGCTTTTGTTGGCCAGGATGGCGGCAGGAGCCCCTTCGGCCACGATGTGCCCGCCGTGCGCGCCCGCCCCGGGTCCCATGTCGAAGATATAGTCCGCGGCCATGATTGCGTCGGTGTCGTGCTCGACCACGATGACCGTGTTGCCAAGGTCGCGCAGGTGCTTCAACGTGGCCAGCAGCCGGTCGTTGTCGCGCTGGTGCAGGCCGATGGACGGCTCGTCCAGCACGTACAGCACGCCCGACAGGCCCGAGCCTATCTGGCTGGCCAGCCTTATGCGCTGCCCTTCGCCGCCGCTAAGCGTACCCGAACGCCGCGACAGCGCCAGGTATCCAAGCCCCACGTTGTTCAGGAAGCCAAGCCGGTCGTTTATCTCTTTCAGTATAGGAGTGGAAATCGCCGCCGACTTTTTCGGCAGCTTGCCGTTCAGCCCGGTAAACCACTCGGTGGCGTCCTCTATGCTCAGCATGGTGATTTCGGCAATGTCCTTTGCAGCGATTTTCACGGACAAAGGCTCGGGCCGCAGGCGCTTGCCGTTGCACGCTTCGCAAATGCGCTGCGACTGGAACTTCTCGATTTCTTCGCGCATGTCTTCGGACAAGGTTTCGCGATAGCGTCGCTCTATATTGTTGATGATGCCTTCCCAGCCCCATTCCTTCTTGACCGCCCAGCGTCCGCCCGTGCGCTTTTCCTTCGGGGCGTCCTTGTCTTTGGGAAGGCCGTACAGTATTATCTGCATCAGCTCTTCGGGAATGTTCTTGACCGGAGTGTGCGGTGTCACGCCGTATTTCTTGAACCGCGGCAGCACCTGTTTCCTGAACAAAGAGCCTGACACCGAAAAGAATGCTATGCTGTCAACCGCGCCGTCGTCCAAGGATTTGTTCCTGTCCGGTATGATAAGGTTGGGGTCGATGTACAGCTTCATGCCCAGGCCGCTGCACTCGGGGCATGCGCCGGCCGGGTTGTTGAACGAGAAAAGGCGCGGCTCTATTTCCGCGATGGTGAAGCCCGACACCGGGCAGGCGAACTTGGACGACAGCAGGACCTGGTGGCCGTCGATGGTTTCGCCGATTGCAAGCCCGTTGGCCAGCTCAAGCGATTTTTCCAGGCTGCCGGCCAGCCGGGTTTCCAGCCCCGGCCGCATTACCACGCGGTCCACGACAACGGCCAGGCTGTGGTTCATTGTCTTTTTCAGCGGCGGTATTTCGTCGATGTTGTAAACCGTGCCGTCGACTTTCAGGCGTTCATACCCCTTTTTGCGCAGTTCGGCTATTTCCTGCGTGAACTCGCCCTTGCGGTCCGAAACGACCGGAGCAAGCAGCATAAGCTTGGTGCCGTCCGGGAACTCCATAAGGCGGTCCACCATCTGCGAAACGGTCTGGCTGGCAATGGGTTTTCCCGTGACCGGAGAGTACGGGACCCCGACCCGCGCCCACAAAAGCCGCATGTAATCGTAAATCTCGGTGACCGTGGCCACGGTACTGCGCGGGTTGTGCGACACGGTCTTCTGCTCGATGGAGATGGCCGGGGACAGGCCTTCGATAAGGTCAAGGTCGGGTTTTTTCATCATTTCCAGGAACTGGCGGGCGTATGCCGAAAGGCTTTCCACATAGCGGCGCTGCCCCTCGGCGTAAATGGTGTCGAACGCCAGCGACGACTTGCCGCTGCCCGAAATCCCGGTGATGACAACCATTTTATTGCGCGGTATCGTGACGTCTATGGACTTTAAATTATGTTCTCTTGCTCCACGGATGACTATGTTGTCCAGCACGAAAAATACCTCCAAATAAAACCGACGCAACTAGCAGTATATGACGCAAGAACGTTTTTGTCAAGGAGAAAATAAGAAAACATAAGCCCAAAAGGCCGGATAACAATGATTTTCAGCCGTTAACCTTTTGTCAATAATATTTTAACTTATTTGTCCTAGGATTATTAGCAATATATATGTTCAAGAATCGGGTGGCTTGGCAAAAATGGCGCTTAACATAGGAATAACAAGTGATGCTGTTGAACGCGTGACGTGCGCCAGAATCGGCGTCATCGGCGTGGGCGGGGCTGGCGGCAACGCGGTCAACAACATGATAGAAAGCGGCATTGTCGGAGTCGACTTCATAGTCGCCAATACCGATGCCCAGTCGCTTGAGGTATCGCTTTGCCACACGCGGCTTCAGCTTGGGGTGGAAACCACCAAGGGCCTGGGGGCAGGGGCCAACCCGCTGATAGGGCGGATGGCCGCCGAAGAAAGCGCGCAGAAGATAAAAGAGGCCATATCCGGGTTCAACATGCTGTTCATCGCCGCGGGCATGGGCGGTGGGACCGGGACAGGGGCCGCTCCGGTCATAGCGGGGATTGCCAAGGACATGGGCATATTGACGGTGGCGGTCGTGACAAAACCGTTCGATTTCGAAGGCCTCCCAAGGATGAAGGTCGCCCTTGCCGGGCTGGAGGAAATCGCGCTTAACACCGACAGCACCATTATCGTGCCCAACCAGAACCTGTTCGCCATAGCCGATGAAAAGATAACTTTCGTCAACGCCTTTAAGATTGTGGACTGCGTGCTTGCCGGCGGCGTGCGCGCCATCGTGGACCTTGTGCTGCGCCCCGGGCTGATAAACGTGGACTTCGCCGACCTGTGCACGGTCATGCGCAACATGGGCCCGGCCATGATGGGCGTGGGCGAGGCCAGCGGCGAGAACCGCGGCATGCAGGCGGTCGAGCGGGTCATCGCCAACCCGCTGCTTGACATAAATTCCTTGAAAGGCGCCAAGAACGTCCTGGTGAACGTGTCAGGCACCAAAAGCCTTGAACTGATGGAGATTAACGATGTTCTTAACCGAATTAGAGATGAGATTGATCCTGAGGCTAACATTATTTTTGGCTCTTGTTTTGATGACGACATGGAAGATATTATACGAATTGCACTCATCGCAACAGGAGTAGGGAACACGGGCCGGCATACGGACGACAAAAGGCACAAGGGGGAAGCCGCAAGCCATAAGCCGGAAGAGAAAGTCCCAGCCAGCGGGCATGACGCGGAACCGCCGGCCGCCGCCGGTTTCCTTGATTTCGTCAGCATCAAGGCGGGTAAAAGCATGCCCCGGCATATTGCCGTGGCGTCGGATATTTCGGACGAGCATTTTATCGTGGCGCACGCAGTTGACCCGGACGCTTCGCTGGAAGAGATGGTTTC
>WRDZ01000099.1 GCA_009779595.1 Alphaproteobacteria bacterium
ACGCTGCTGCGCACCAATATCCCGCGCATAACCGACCGTAACCCAAGGATTGCCGCCGGCGCCAGGCTGCCCAGCACTTGCATCGAAGCGGCTTTTGCGACCGACCAGCCCACTCAGGGTCACTGTACTAATATGTTCGGCGACGGGCGGAATTTCATTTTCCGTTCGGAAAAAATCCCGGGGATAGAATTCGACTGGAAAGTCATATCGGTCAAAGACTATACCGAAGCTTTCGCTGCCGTGAACCATACCAGGAACCTTATGCTGCTTGTCGGCGCCATCTGCGTGATTCTGACCGCGATTGTCGGCGTGCTGCTGGCTCTTAGCATATCCAAGCCCATCACCAAGATGACCGAAACCATGCACGAGCTGGCCGGCGGCAATAAGACCGTGGATATCCCCAGCCTTGGTGCAAGGGACGAAATCGGCGATATGGCCAAAGCCGTGCAGGTGTTCAAGGAAAACGCGATTCGTGTCGACAACATGGCCAAAGAGCAAAAAGAAGCCATGCTAAAAGTGGCAGACGACTTTGATAAAAGCGTTGGAGGTATAGTCAGCAGCGTCGCGTCTGCTGCGACCGAGCTGCAAAGCACGGCGGTTGGCATGTCCGCGATAATCGAAGAAACGGGCAAGCAGGCGGCTGCCGGGGCTTCGGCCTCGGAGCAGGCGGCCGGGAACGTTCAGACCATGGCAACGGCGGCTGAAGAGCTGGCCAGCTCGGTGAACGAAATCCTGCGCCAGGTAAGCGAATCTTCGAACATTTCCAAGGCCGCGGTCAAGGAAGTGGAAGCCACGAACCAGACCATGAACACGCTGTCGCAGTCGGCTGTAAAAATCGGCGAGGTCGTGGACCTGATTAAGGATATCGCGGACCAGACCAACCTGCTTGCGCTGAACGCGACCATCGAGGCGGCCAGGGCGGGCGAAGCCGGCAAGGGCTTTGCGGTTGTTGCCAACGAGGTGAAATCTCTGGCTAACCAGACGGGCAAGGCGACCGAGGAAATATCCACGCAGGTCGAGGACGTCCAGAAGATAGTCCAGAACGCTGTGGAGGCCATAAACCTTATCACCAACACCATCAACCGCATGAGCGAGATATCCAGCGCGATATCAGCGGCTGTGGAGGAACAGGGTTCGGCCACTCAGGAAATATCCAGAAGCGCGCAGCATGCTGCGGTTGGAGCCCAAGAGATATCCTCTAACGTGAACGGCATAAGCACGGGTGCCCAGGAAGCCGGGAAGAACTCTGCCAACGTTGCCGAGGCGGCTTCCGACCTTGCCCGTATGGGTGAAAGCCTGCGTCAACAGGTCACCACTTTCCTTAACACCATAAGGGCGGGAAGTTCGTAAAACTACGCTTGCCCGATGGTAATAAAAAGCCTTCAAACCAACCGGTTCGAAGGCTTTTTTATGGTAAAATACGGTGGAGAAATAATAATATAAATCTGCCGCGACAGCGGCACTGCCAAGCGGTCTGCAAGACACGCGCGTCCGCCCGCTCGCTTTCGGCTCGCTAATGGCGCTTGCCCGGGCGGACTGCGCTATAAAGACAAAAAGGTAATAATACCAAGCGTTAGCGGGCAGCAGCCTTGCGGGCGTCCAGCCTGCGCATGACGAACTTTTCAACCTCGACTATAAGGAACACGGCAACGCCAAGCAAAAGCGGCTCTATCCAGCGCTCGGGTGCCAGCGGTACGGTTCCGAACACGGTGTTCATGAACGGCAGGTATGTGATGGAGCCCTGAAGCAGGACCATCAAGCCCAGCACCACGAAAACCGCCTTGTTCCCAAAGAAGTCAAGAGCCCACGCCGGTTTGCGTATGCTGCGGCTGTTGAACAGGTGGAAGGCTTGCCCCATCACGATTGCCTGTATGGTCACGGTGCGGACTTCGGCTTCCGAATAGCCCAAGCCAAGCAGATGCATGCTTAAAATCAGGGTCAGGCCGCCGACCAGCACGGAAACGAAAATGATGCGCCAGATGAAATAGTTGTCAAGAAGCGGCTCGGTGGCGTTGCGCGGAGGCCTGTCCATGATGCCTGGTTCCGACGGCTCGAAAGCCAAGGCCAAAGAAACGGTGACCGATGTGACCATGTTGACCCACAAAATCTGCACGGGCGTCATGGGTATCATAGTGCCGAACAGTATGCTGGCTATAATCAGAAGGGCCTCGGCCCCGTTGGTCGGCAGTATGAAAAGTATGGTTTTCTTCAGGTTGTCATAGACCCTGCGCCCTTCCTCGACCGCTGCCGCGATGGTGCTGAAGTTGTCGTCCGCCAGCACGATTTCCGCGGCGTCTTTGGTCACTTCCGTTCCCTTGATGCCCATTGCCACGCCCACGTCCGCCATGCGCAACGCCGGAGCGTCGTTCACCCCGTCCCCGGTCATGGCGATAATGGCGCCGTCAGACTGGAATGCCTTGACCAGCTTAAGCTTATGCTCGGGGCTGGTGCGGGCGAAAATATCATAGTTGGCGGCCGCAACATGAATCTGGTGGTCGGTCATGCTGTCGATATCGTTTCCGGTCAGGGCGGCCGTCCCATCGCCGATGCCCAGCTCTTTGCCAATGG
Source organism: Alphaproteobacteria bacterium (assembly GCA_009779595.1). Taxonomy (GTDB): domain Bacteria; phylum Pseudomonadota; class Alphaproteobacteria; order WRDZ01; family WRDZ01; genus WRDZ01. Next base: position 2,569 of record WRDZ01000099.1, read on the forward strand.
ACTTGGCCGTGTCCGCATGGTCTCCGGTAATCATCTTGACCCGGATGCCGGCCGCATGGCACATGGCAACGGCCTTGACCGCTTCTTCGCGGGGGGGGTCCATGATGCCCGCAAGCCCAAGAAAGATAACGTCTTCCTGCAGGTCCTCGTGCGTGACGGCCTTTTTACCCGCGGGGACGAATTTAATGGCGGCGCCAAGCACGCGCATGCCCTGGCTGGCAAGGTCGGCTATGGCCTTATCCCAGTATTTCCGGTTTAAAGACGCCGTACCATCGGAAGCCATGTCTTTGTCGGCCATGTCTAAAAGCCTGTCAGGAGCGCCTTTTATGTAAATAATGCTGCCCTTTTTGCCTTTGGCCAAAGTCGCCATGTACTTGTATTCAGAATCAAAAGGAAGGGTTGCGGCACGCGGCGGCAGGTCCTCTTTAATCTTCGCCTTTTTATATACGGCCAGAAGAGCGCCTTCGGTCGGGTCGCCTTGCACTTTCCATTTGCCCTTCTCTTGCATCAAAGCCGCGTCGTTGCAGTGCCTAAAGCAGGTCAAAAGCAGCCGCAGCGGCGAGTCTTCACCCAGCGGCGTAGCTCCTTTCCCATGGCTGATTTTCCCGTCCGGCGCATAGCCCGAACCCGTGACCGCAAAACCGGCATTATGCGTGACAAGGTTTTTCACGGTCATTTCGTTCTTGGTCAGGGTGCCGGTCTTGTCCGAACAAATCACCGATACCGAGCCAAGGGTTTCGACCGCGGGAAGGGTGCGCACTATGGCTTTGCGCTTGGCCATGTTCTGCACGCCGATAGCCAGTATTATGGAAAGGATGGCAGGCAGGCCTTCGGGAATGGCCGCGATGGCCAAGCCGATGACCGAAAGCAAAAGCTCGGCCTTTTCATAGTCGCGGAAGAAATGCCCGAACAGATAGACAACAGCGGAAATGCCTATGATTATGGCGGAAACAGCTTTGCCGAAAGCCGCCATCTGCCGTATAAGCGGCGTGACCGTGTCGCCCACCTCGGCGA
>WRDZ01000100.1 GCA_009779595.1 Alphaproteobacteria bacterium
AACATAATCGACGCGCTGAACCTGGGCGAAGTGGTGCGCGGGCAGTGCCAGACCGTGATAATGTTCCGCAACCCGCAGGCCATGCCCGAAGACTACGACGGCTGGAAGCTGACGCAGCCGGAAAAGGATTTCATATTCGGACGCTCGTACCGCGACCTGAAGTACGCGGCCTTGATTTCTCGCCCGATAATCGGCGAAAGCGTGATATTGAACACGGATTTGTCGGGCCTGGGGCCGTTTTTGAAGCTGTACTCTTCGGGACGCAAGCACGTGCTGCTGGCCAAGCAGCTGCGGGAAGAGCTGGGGCCGGAAAACTATATCAAGGAATACCTGCGCCGGGGGTAGCCTTGAGGGCGGGCGGACGCGGGTGTCTTGCAGACCGCTTCGCGGTAGGCTATCTATTAAAAAATCTTGCCCGGGCGTAACCCCGGCCGGATTTAAGCTGTTCACCCGAAACCAAAGGAAAACGAAATGAAATACTGCATCGTATATTCAACCGCCGGCTCGCAGGCCCAGGCCGACAAGATAGCGGCGGCCCTGTTAGAGAACCGGGCGGCTTCATGCGTGCAAACGGCTCCTATAAAAAGCGCATACCGCTGGAAGGGAAAAATCGAGCATGCGGACGAAATCCGTCTGGTCATAAAAACCAGGGACGAACTATATCCCAAGGTTGAAGAAACCATAAAATCCAACCATTCTTACGAAACCCCGCAAATAGTGAAGGTCGGCATTACGGACGGGCTGCCCGCGTATCTGGATTGGATAACGGAGGAAACAGGTTAAAACCGGCCGGGCTTATCCGGGCTTAACGCCGCGGGTCGTGCCTTTGCCTTTCCATCAGCGGGTTCACATAGTCGAACAGCCTTCTGCTGACCGGCACGTTCACGGCCTGTTTGTGCAGCGTGACCACGGTCGTGACGTTCTGCGCGTCGGTAATCCTCCATCCGGCAAGCGCTATTTGCGGGCGCAGGTTGAAGACCAGCGTCATCTGCCCGGCCATGGGGTCGTTCTGCTGGCGCAGCGTGATTTCGATGTCTTGGCCGCTTTCCTGCACGCGCGTGACTTCCAGCCCGGGGGTGTTGAACGCCAGCCTGTCACGCAAAATCACGTTGGCCACGGTCCGCGAGATGTCCAGGTACATGGCCTGGTTCAGCCTTTTGTCGTGGTATATGAACCTGCCGCTGTTGGCGATAAGCTCGAAATTGTCGGGCGGGTCGTACACCATCTTCAGCCTGCCCGGCTTGGAAAGGTACAGCCTGCCCCGGCTTGAGGTGCCGTTGCTGGCGACCTGCGTGAAGTCGGCGGTCATGGTCCTGACCTGGTCGAAATACTTTTCGATGTCGGCCATGTGGCGGGTCTGCGCGCTTGTGACGGCGGGGTTGACGGCGGCCAAAGCTATGGCACCCGTTGCGATTACAGCGGCGAATGCCGCCAGCGCGGCAGAAATAATGATAGCGGTTCTTTTCATGTCATGGCCTTATGTTCAAAAATCTTTCCTTGCGGCTTTCGCGCAGAGCGTGCGGGCTAAGCTGCTCAAGCGACTTAAGGTGCCTTTGTATGGTTTCGCCCGCCGCCTTTATCGCTGCCTGAGGGTCGCGGTGCGCGCCGCCCAACGGTTCGGGTATGATTTCGTCTATCACGCCCAGTTTCTTCAGGTCGCCGGCGGTCACCTTCATGCTTTCGGCGGCTTTGCGCTTGGTGTCGTCGTCGGCCACGCGCCACACGATGCCGGCGCACCCTTCGGGCGAAATGACCGAGTACACCGCGTTCTGCATCATAAGCACGCGGTTGGCCGTGGCAATAGCGATGGCTCCGCCGCTGCCGCCCTCGCCGATGACGCACGCGATGAACGGGACTGCAAGCGTGGTGCTGCGCTGTATTGCGCGGGCGATGGCCTCGGCCTGGCCGCGCTCTTCAGCCTCGACGTCCGGGTATGCGCCGGCCGTGTCCACGAACGTTATTATGGGTAGTCCGAATCTATCCGCCATATCCATCAAACGTATGGCCTTGCGATAACCTTCGGGGAAGGCCGAACCGAAGTTATGGCGTATCCTTGTTTCCAGGTCGTGCCCTTTTTCCTGGCCGATGACCACCACCGGCTGGCCGTTGAAGCGCGCAAGTCCGCCGATAACGGCCTTGTCGTCGCCGAACTGGCGGTCGCCGGAAAACTCGATAAAACCTTCGAACAGCGCGTTGATATAGTCCAGGCTGTGCGGCCTTTTGACGTGCCGGGCGACCTGCACGACCTGCCAGGGGGTCAGCCTGGTGTAAATCTTTTCGATTTCCTTGGTAAGCTTGGCTTCCAGCTTGGACACTTCGGATGCGATGTTCAGCCCCTGGTTTTCGTCGCTAAGGCGGCGTATTGCCTCCATCTTGCTTTCAAGCTCGGCAATCGGCTTTTCAAAATCAAGATAGTCGTTGAATTCTTCCATGTTCGTTAACCTATTTTTTCCTTTAATGTGCGTACTATTAGTCAAGTATATACGATTTATAATAAAAAACCAAGGGAGATTCGACGTGCTAAGCCTGATTGTCATATTCTGTTCATTAGCCGCCATATCGGCGCTTTGGGTCATGTGGTGCTATCACTATATCGCGGTGAGAATCGGCGCGGAAAACCTGCTGGCGTACGCGCCCAATGAAGTGGCCATGCTTTTCCTTATGATATTCATACCCGTGGCGACGCTTTGGATAGCGGCAAGCGTCATATGGAACGCGGTTTATTTAAGAAGGCTGGGCGCCACCCAGATGCTGATGATAGGCTCAAGCCTGCGGTCGGCGGAAAACATGGAGCTGATGGCCAAGGCCCTGTCGCAGTCGTCGCGGCAGAGCTATAAGTCATCGGTCATGGTCGCGGTCGGCTACCTTACCGACACCCTGTACGACCTGATAGCGCGGATAGTGGTCAAGTCCGAGCTGGTGCGCAAGGACTACCGCGACGCCATGTTCCTGCGCATGCACAACGGCGACAAGATGGCGTTCGCCGAGGCCATAATCACGGCCCGCGATTTGCCCGGGTTCAAGCTGATGCTGAAGGACAAGATAATGAAGGACGTAAGCCTGGGCAAGGACGTGCACATGTTCTGCGCCAGGTTCATCGAGGTCCGCAAGCTGCTGGAAACCGCCGCGATATCCAAAAGCATGGAAACCGCGTTCGCCGAAAGCCCGATAGGGCAGGTGTTCGATGCTTTGCAGCCTATCGCCGATTTCCGCGGCGGTACGGAAAGCTCTTTCCAACCGGACGATAATGGTATAGACTCGGAGTCAGAAGAGACTATTATCGACTGGAAAATCCTTAAAGATGAGCCCATGGGGAGTTACAAGAAATAGCCTGATTGCCGCTGTTGCCGCGTTCATCGCCGCGCTTGCCTGCGGCGGGCAGGCGGCTGCGGCCCCCGGGTTCGGCGCGGCGGTTTACGGCAGCCCCAGGTACACGGAAAGGGACAAGGCTTTCGGCTATGTCAACCCCGACGCACCCAAAGGCGGCAGTCTGCGCCTGTCATCCATAGGCAGCTTCGACAGCCTGAACCCGTTCATAATCAGGGGCAACCCGGCCGAGGGCCTTGGGCTGACGTACG
>WRDZ01000101.1 GCA_009779595.1 Alphaproteobacteria bacterium
AGCCAGATAACCACGTCGTTTTTCGACAGCTTGTCCTTTGTCCCGCGCCCCATGCGCCTTTCTATCTGGTTGCTGCCCCTGGCCGTGAACCCGGGCAAAACCGCCCCTTGGGTATTGTCCCTTATGTCGTCGTAGAAGTTCCCGGCCCCGTGCCCGCCATGGGTGCAGAACGGGACGATTATCTTGCCCGTGAAATCGTTGCCGGCCAAGAATGTCGCGACCGGCGGGGCATACGTGTTGAACCATATCGGAGAGCCTATGAATATCACGTCATAGTCAGCCACGTTGTGCTTGAAAGGCTTGATTTGCGGGTGCACGCTGTTCCTGAACTCCTGCCTTGACCTGTTCACGATTTCCCTATAGCTGCCGGTGTAAGGCTCTACCATTTCGATTGCCTGTATATCCCCGCCGACCGCCTGGTGTATCCACATGGCCACGGCATGGGTGTTCCGGTTCGGGGATTCGGAAAAATAGACCACCAAAACCCTTCCTTCGGGCTTGCCTGCCAGTTCGGTTTCTTTTGCGTTCGAGCCGCACGCTGCCGTAAGAACCGCCATAACGGCGCATATGATTTTTTTCATTTCAAATCCTTCCTTTAGGTTAAAAACTATAGATTGTCATTTCATAGTCATAGCGCGTTCCGCCCGGGCCAGCGCCAAAGCGAGCCGAAAGCTCGCGACGCGCGCCGCCGGTGGCGGGCGGACGCGCGTGTCCTGCGGACCGCTTAATGGAGCCGCTGGCGCGGCAGGTTGTTGCATTTGAATTGACAGTCCTCCGGTTAAAAGTTAAAAACCCAGCCCTCTCCACCATTTTATTGTTTCGCTGTCCAGGGTTATTTTTTCGCCCATCTTGGGGGTCAGTATATTGATGCCCGACCCCTCTGCCTCGTCCAGAACCATGTCTATCGACTCGTGCCACGGGTGCAGGGCCAGGTCGAACACCCCCCAGTGTATTGGCAGGACGTTCCTTGCCCTCAAGTCCTTGGCCGCCTGCACGACCTCGCCCGGGAACAGGTGGATATTGGGCCAGCCCGGGTTCCAGCCGTCGATTTCAAGAGCGGCCAAATCGAACGGGCCGTGCTTTTCGCCCGCGCTCTTGAATTCTTCGCCATATCCCACGTCCCCGCCCCAGAATATCCTTTTGTTTTCCGAAAGCAATATATACGAATTCCAAAGGGTGTCGTCGCGCCTCCACGGGATTCGCCTTGCGTAATGCACGCCCTCGTGCCCTATGAACTTCAGCCCGCCGCTTTCAAAAGCGTCGCCCCAGCCCAGCTCGGTTATCCTGTCAGGTGCGATTCCCCAGCCCCTTAAAGCTGCACCCACGCCAAGGGGGACTATGAAATGCCCGCTTTTGATGGATTGCACGGTCCTCCTTTCTAAATGGTCATAGTGGCCGTGCGTGATGACGATATAGTCCGCCCGGGGCAGGTCTTTCCTTCTGATAGGCGGAGGGCCGAACCTTGGCACTGCAAAAGGAATCATCGCGGCGTTGCCCAGCACAGGGTCGAAGATTATCCTTTTGCCGTCAAGCTCTAGTATGGCGGCCGAGTGCCCCAGCCAGTAAACCGCAAAATCGTCCGGCGTTTCGGGGAAAGAGCCTTTGTCCAGCCTGACCATGGGCAGCCTGCCCTGCGGAGCGAAACGCGATGGGAAAAGGAACCTGGACCAGGTTGCGGGGCCATTGCGCACATTGTCGAAATCATATCGGATTTCCGCGGGGCTTTGGAACCGGCCGTCCCTGAAATATGGAAGCTTTTCAAAAGATGCCATCTCGGCGCGCGAAGGTCCCCGGCCGAACTCGCGCAGCACATGCAGGCACGCCGTTCCTGCCAGCGCAAGCACGACGACCAGTGTATAGGCCATGATTCCCATCGTTCTGTTTCTCTTGCTTTTCATTTAGGACTGTTGTTCACCCAAGTCATTATCACTATTATTAACCATAAACCCGGGGTTTTCAAGCCAATAAAAAAAGCCGCAGTACACCGCGGCTTTCAAGTTGGTGGTGTGCAAGCCTGCAGCCTAATCCCCCATACAACAATCCCCGATAACAGGGAATTTACAGGGAAATATGGCGGTTTATGCGGTATGATTCCCACACCACTTTGGCTGTTGCCCAAGCATTTCAGGGCGAAATAACAACCGAACGGCGAAAAATAACAGGGAATTTAAAAACAGATATCAGGGAATTGATTTCAAAGAACAGGGAAGTTTCATAGAGTATCAGGGAATTAACAAACCATCCGAATCAAAATAATTTCATACATCAAATAATACCTTATAGCGTTCTTTAATTTTTTCGATAATTTTATCATAGACGTCACACCTGGTGATTTCATCCTGGTTCAATTCATCGCGCAAGGATTCTGCCACGCTCACGATATTCCGGTAATTCCGTTTCATCTCTTGCAAGGTGTTTGTCGGGTTCAAACCCAGCTGTCCGTAAAGCGCAAGCCAGTCCTTCTTGGCGACTTTATCATATTTTTCTTTACCGTTGACAATCATGGCGATTTTGTGGCTTACGCTCTTGTCCGGATAAACCTCTGTCGACAACACGTCGTATGCCGGCGCAAGTATAATCCGCCCCTCGCCGTTTATATGCAGCAGCGAAAAGTTCTTGGCGTGGGCGTCCGTATTGCCTATCAAATAGTTGAAGGTCAGCAACTCTATGAACTTATAGCTGTCTGTCGCCTTTTGGGAAGAGTATTCCAAAACGGCGTTATGCAAGTCGCGAATCTTCGGTCCGCCGTCAGACTGATACTTGCGTTTCGCCAAATATCCCAAAACTTGGCAAAAGTCTTCCTGATGCTTGCGTTCGATGTGGAAACGCGTTTGCAAGTACATATCATTAATATCATCGCCGTGCCTTATAAACTCCTGGCTATCTATTACCCTATGGCGGTCATAGCGTTCGATTTCAAGATATTTCCGCCCCAGCGTCTGCTTCATTTCGACAAGGATGGTGCCGGGCTTTACATTCCCGCCCAGTGTCAGCCGGGCCAATTTCATGCAAAACAATTCGTTTTCCAATAGGTTCGGGAAACGCACGTTCGTAGTTTTAATTATATGGGTCGTCGGGAAACGGTTGTTAGAGCTGTAATACCTTCCATTTTCCGCCTTTATCACCGCAAACTTCGACTGCGCTCCGGCAAGCGACAGGCGCGGAGCATTGTCAATCCCTGTAAGCAAAGGGTTTTCGTGAAGCTCGTCGACGATTTTTGCAAGGCTTCCATCGTCTATTTCCGGGGGCATGCTATCCGGTTCTTCAGGAATTTCCCCTTCATACAGCGATACCGCGCCCGCGCAGTCGCCGCCGATTTTATCGAGTATGGAAAAGGCGTTGTCTTCCGAAACGTGATAGTGGCTGGCGATTATTTTAAGCGGGTCTCCCTCCGGGGTAAGGTTGTCGAAAAAAGGTTCTGCATAGAACTGGTCGTATTGCTCGGCACAAACGGGCATCCGGACGGATATCCGATGTTTTGCTTCAGGAGCATACTGGAACAGCAAATGCCCCAGCTGGTCCTCGGACAGGACGCCGACTTTTACGCCGTAAAGATAA
>WRDZ01000102.1 GCA_009779595.1 Alphaproteobacteria bacterium
CGACATCTGGGACGGGAAGGAATGGGTAGTTATACCCACGGGCTATTGCTATACGCTGCGGGTGGACGAAAGCGTGCTGGACGACCTGCACGCCCAAAGCCGCGCAAGCAAGCACAGGCGGCCGGATTCCGAAGGCATGAACGTGACCAAGATGCCGCTGAAAGAGGCTTTGCTGCTGGACGGAAAGCACGGCATGGAAGAAAACTTCCGCTATGCGCACGAATACCGGACCGTGCAGACGCTTGCCCGGCGGCTGGGCGGCAAAGGGTGATATGCAAACCGCACACATGCATCCGCAAAAGCATCGCTTTTGCGGGCGCGCCTATTATGGGCAGGGGGCGGGGGGCAGGCCCATAGGCGCGCAATATATCGGCCAAACCAAAATTATGCCTATCAATCACCATGCTTTATGATATGCTTTACACATGATTGACATTATAGGCTGGATAGCTTCCGTTCTAGTAACCATCGCGGTTTTCCCGCAGGTATATATAAATGCTTCAGGCAAAAGCATGCCAAAGGCATAAGCGTCTGGTTCCTGATACTGGTCAACACCGGCGCGCTGCTTAACGCGATATATGGTTTTTCCATAAAGGCATACCCCGTGTTCGTAAGCTCTGCATTCGCACTGGCGTGCTGGGGATTGATTTCCTATTACCGGCTAAAAGACATTTAAGGGCGGTCACAGGCTCATCGCGGCCTTGCGCATGTCAGCGGGCAGCTTTTCGATTGCGTACCTGTATGCGGTGCGGGGCATCTTGGCGCGCCGGGCGACCACGAAGCCGTACACCTGCCGGGGATGGGTCTTGCTGGCTTCCTTCAGCGCCCAGCCGTACCCTTTTTGCACCATGTCGTCGCGGTCTTCAAGCAAACGGTCGGAAACCTTGAAGATATTGCCCAGGAATTTGCCGCGGCGGGCGGGGACTATGAACGCGACGGCGGCCGCGCGGCGCACCCACCGGTTTTCCGATGCGGTCCATTTTTCCACATCGCCGGCAACTTCAGGAAACTTTTCCAATACTTCGCCAAGGGCCACGGCGCAGAACACATCGCATTTGGCCCAGTTGTTCACATATTCGGCCACCCATCTTTCAAAGACCTTGAAATCTTCCTTTCCGAACCTTTTGCGCACCCTGTGGGCGAATTCGCAAGCCACCATGAAATCTTCGTGGAAATCGCTTTGCATAAGCTTTTCGCAAGTTTCGAAAACTTTGGCCTTGTCCATCCTGTCGATTGCGGGGAAGTGTTGTTTGGCAATGGCCCTGACGTCTGCGGCCTTCAGCCCGTGGAATTTCACGGGTTCTTTGAAAAAGCGCTCGCTTGATTCCCTGATTTCCGGGTCGCCCGATTTTGCCAGTTTGTCCTGTATTTCCCGCAGCATTTCTATTCTTTCCGCATGGTCGGGAACGGCAGGATATCGCGGATGGATGCCGAATCCGTCATCAGCATGGCAAGGCGCTCTATGCCTATGCCCATGCCTCCGGTCGGCGGCATGCCGTATTCAAGGGCGGTAAGGAAATCCTCGTCCATGTCGTTGGCTTCTTCGTCGCCGGCCGCTTTCATGCGCACCTGTTCCTCGAACCTTTCGCGCTGGTCAAGCGGGTTGGTAAGCTCGGAAAACGCGTTTCCGATTTCCCAGCCGTTGGCGAATATTTCGAACCGCTGGGTAAGGCGCGGCTCTTCCGGGCACTTTTTCGCCAGCGGGGAGATATCGGTCGGATAGTGGGTGACGTGGGTCGGCTGGACCAGCTTGTGTTCGCATTTTTCGTCGAATACCAGGGCGATAAGCTGGCCCCAGTTTTCCTTGCCGGTCATGGCTATGCCAAGCTTCTTCACCGCGGCCTTTGCCCCGTCCAAATCCAAGGTCATGAAGTCCACGCCCGTGGCCTGCTTGACAAGGTCGGTCATTTTCGCGCGCTTGAAAGGCCCCTTGAAATCGATGGACTTGCCGCCGTACGTGACCTTGGTAGTGCCGTTCAATTCAATGGCCACGGCTTCCATAAGGTCCTCGCAAAGCTTCATCATGTCTTCATAGTCGGCGTACGCCTGGTAAAACTCGATGCTGGTGAATTCGGGGTTGTGCTTGATGGACACGCCCTCGTTGCGGAAAATGCGGCCCATTTCGTACACGCGCGGGAAGCCGCCGACAACCAGGCGTTTAAGGTGAAGCTCGGTAGCGATGCGCAGGGACATGTCCATGCCCAAGGCGTTGTGGTGCGTGAAGAACGGCTTGGCCGTGGCACCGCCCACGACAGTGTGCAGTATCGGGGTTTCGAACTCGACAAACCCGCGGTCCTCCATGAACCGGCGGATTTTCGCGACCATGCGCGTGCGCTTTAGAAGCACGGCCTTGGACTGCTCGTTCACAATCAGGTCAAGGTACCGCTGGCGGTAGCGCTTTTCAACGTCGGTCAGGCCGTGGTGCTTTTCGGGCAGCGGCAGCAGGGACTTGCACAGCATGGTTATCTGCTTGGAATCCACCGTAAGCTCTCCGCGCTTGGTGCGGCGGACAGTGCCACGCACGCCGATAATGTCGCCGATGTCCACGTATTCCAGCAGTTTGGCCGAGTCGTCTTCAAGACCGTGGTCGCCGTGGCTGTAGACCTGTATCTTGCCGGTTTCGTCGTGCAGGTCGATGAACATGCCGCTGTTGCGCAGGGCGCGTATGCGGCCGGCGACCGTGACCGTGTCGCCGGTAAGGGATTCGGACGGCAAATCCTTGTATTTTTCCTGCAAACCGGCCGCAAGGCTGTCCGGCTTATAGTGCGCCGGGTACGGGTTTATCCCCATGCGCTCAAGAGCGTGGAGCTTTTCAACGCGCACCTGGCGCTGGTCGTGCCCTTGGTTTGCAGCAGTCTGGTCGGTCATGGCGGTGTCCTTAAAGTTCTGTTAAGCCTTGGCACAGATTACCAGATTGCCGCCGGGGATTCAACTATAGATTGTCAGCTTGATAGTTTATTGTGTTTTCACCGGTCTTGAGCGTTACGCCCAAGGCAAGCGCGTAAAAGCGAGCTTAAAGCGCTTGCCCGGGCGGACAGCGCCCGGCTTAAAGCAAGCCGTGCTGCTGCGCGGTTATCACGGCCATTGTGCGGTTTGTGGCGCTTAGGTTCCTTAAAAGCGCGTTGATATGCAGCTTTACCGTAGCCTCGCTTACCGACATCTCGTGCGCTATCTGCTTGTTGGAAAGCCCCCGGCCCAGGAAGGACAGCACTTCGGACTGGCGCACGGTCAAGGGTTTGGACGAGGCGGCCGGCTTGTCGGAAAAGGTCACGCCGGAAATCATGGTGCGGCTGCCCACGCTGGGCGGGTAGTACGACGAGCCGGACAGTATCATCTTCAGTATGCTGAAAGTGCTTTTGGACTGCTCTTTCTTGGGCAGGCACGCGAACACCCTGCCGCGGGCGCGGCTTAGCGCGTAATAGAAGTCGTCGAATCGCGGGTTTGACGAGGTCACGACGACCTTGGCGCTGCCGGACTGGCGCAAAAGCTCTTCTATGCCGATTTTCCAGTCCATGCCGGACAGCATCGGGTCCACGAAAACCATTTCTATGCCCG